>JAZSKT010000150.1:0-5182 GCA_045534995.1 Candidatus Fimenecus sp. | reverse complement strand
CAGAATATCCTTTGTTTCTTACCCTGATAAATGTGGTGTTATCCGTATTAAGCGAAACGGTGAAGAGTTAAATGCTGAACTGAGACTCTCGTCAGCACACGGAAATGTTTCTTATGAAAACAACAGAATTGTTCATAAAGGTCAGTTGGAAGATAATGCACTTAAATTCTGTCTTGTTGCAAATATTATTACAGACGGAAAAGCTACCGCAACGGAAAAAGGTGTTAAAATTTCAGGTGCCACCGAATTCACAATTATATTTTCTGCTGATACCGACTATATGGATACTTACCCTGCATACAGAACCGGAGAAAGTGCAGATTCACTTTTCAACCGTATAGAAAAAGCAGTAAATGATGCGACAGAAAAAGGTTTTGATGAACTTCTGACTGCACATAAAAAGGACTTCGGTGAACTGTTTAATCGTTTTGATTTTAAACTCTGCGATGAAAATCGTATCCCTGCGGACACTCTTTTATATAAATATTCTAAAAATGTTAATTACAGAAAACGTGCAATTGAGCTTCTCCATGCCTACGGAAGGTATCTTCTTATATCTTCAAGCCGAAGCACAGACATTTTACCGTCAAACCTTCAGGGTATATGGAATGTGTCAAATGACCCTAAATGGAGTAGCGATTTTCATATAAATGTAAATCTTCAGATGAACTATTGGCCTGTTTTTAACAGTAATCTTGCAGAATGTTCGCTTCCTTTAATCAGATACATAAAATCAATGGTTGTACCCGGAAGAATTACCGCAAAATATTACACGGGTGTTGAAAGTAAAGAGGGAGAGGCTAACGGATTCCTTTTCCATACCCAATGTACACCATTTGGTTGGACTTGTCCAGGCTGGTCTTTTGACTGGGGTTGGTCACCTGCAGCTATGCCGTGGATTCTGCATAACTGTTACGAGCATTATGAATACACTCTTGATAAAAAGATACTCAAAGATGAGATTTATCCAATGTTAAAGGAAAGTGCAGAATATTTCAGTAAACTTTTAGTTGAACATAACGGAAGACTTGTAACCTGTCCTTGTTATTCACCTGAACATGGTCCGAGAACAATGGGTAACACTTATGAACAGTCTTTAATCTGGCAGTTGTATGATGATGCCGTTAAGAGTGCATCTGCATTAGGTGTCGACGAAGATTTGATTGTAAAATGGCAGGACATTCAAAGCAAATTAAAGGTTTATGAAATCGGTGAGGATGGTCAGATTAAAGAGTGGTATCACGAAACAAATTTGGGTGAAATCGGGCAGAATCATCACCGCCATATGTCGCATCTTTTAGGTCTTTTCCCATGTAATGTGATGAATAGAGCAGATAATCCGGACCTTGTTGATGCTGCGGTTGTTTCTATGAATCATCGAACAGATAAAAGTACAGGTTGGTCAATGGGCCAGAAAATTAACACATGGGCAAGAGTCGGTGACGGCAACCGAGTGCTTAAAATTATCGGTGACTTATTTAAAAACGGAATTTATCCGAATTTCTTTGACTATCATCCACCATTCCAGATTGACGGAAACTTCGGTTTTACGTCAGGTGTCAACGAAATGCTAATGCAGAGCAACTGTGGCTTTATTGAATTGCTTCCTGCATTACCGAGCGAATGGGATAAAGGTAGTGTAAAAGGACTTGTTGCCCGTGGTAATTTCACAATAGAAATGAAATGGGAAAATAATACCCTTAAGTCCGCAAAAATCACCTCAAACGAAGGGGCAAAATGCAAACTTTATTATGCAAAATCGGATTTCACCGTCGATGGAGTTTTATCACAGAATAAAATGGCTGAATTTGATACGGTAAAAGGACAGACTTATAATATACGAATAAAATAACAAAAAGAACCATCGTTAATACGGTGGTTCTTATTCTTTTCGTCTTTAATGGCACGCCGGAAGGGTTCGAATCCCTCTTACACAAAACATAAAATTAAAAGAGAGCACACAGATGTGTACTCTCTTTTAATGGCACGCTGGAAGGGATATGTCTTTGCTTCGCAAATCCATCGTCCTTGTGGCGTAGCCACTACGGACTTCGCACCTAAAAACATTTCCCCGAAATGTTTTCTTAACGGTGCTCACCCTCTCAGGGTTCGAATCCCTTACCCGAAACATAAAAATTAAAGACGAAACAACCACAAGGGTCATTTCGTCTTTAATGGCACGCTGGAAGGGATTCGAACCCCCGACCTTTTGGTTCGTAGCCAAACACTCTATCCAGCTGAGCTACCAGCGCATATGCGACTTTTTATCGCCCGAATATAATACCATTACAACGACAAAAAGTCAACAGTTTTTTTAAATTTTATTTTACAACTAAAATTTTTTCAATTTTATATTTCTTAAACAGTTCAATATGCCTTTCCGTAATTCTTTCACCACTGACAGCAATTGGTATGGCAGGGGGGCATGATACGGTAGGACTTGCACAGATTCTGTTCAAAGCATTTTCTACATTTATTTCCTCATTTTCCGTGAAAACTGCTTCACGGATAGTCATAACTCTTTCTGCTTTCGGGAATTGAATATTTGCAATATCTGATTTTTTGATTTCACCTATATTTTCAAATGCTTTTTTAAGTTTAAGGAAATCGTCATTGGAATTCTGTGGGGTGAGCATAAACACCGCAAAATCACCGTCATAATACTCACATTCAATTCTGTTTTCATCGAAAATACACTCAAAGTCCAAATCAGTACCACGAAAATCTGCCGTAATTTTTAATGGCTCACAAGAAATATTCGGAATACCGATTTTGTTCATTATTTCCTTGATTTCCTCACATTTTTGAGAGCAAAAAGACAAATCTTCTCTTATTTTCTCGTCAATATATCTGTTGCAAAGGTCAAGGGATTGTAAAATGAGATATGACGGACTTGTTGAGCCGAAAATCGCCGTTGCATTTATGACATCTTTTGAAAAACTGTACTTATCATTCTTTGCAATATGAAGGTATCCGCCACCTGTAAGCACTGGCAAGGTCTTATGTGCCGAGTCGCAACACATATCAGCGCCAAGGCTTATTGGGTGTAAATCATTTTTATAAAATTTCAAATAACTGCCGTGAGCATTGTCAACAAGCAGGGGAATATCATATTTTTTGCAAACCCTTGCAATACTCTCAATGTCACTCATTCCGCCTAAATAATCGGGACTTGTGATATAAACTGCAAATGGTTTATATGGGAGTTCATTCAGTTTTCTTTCAAGGCTTTCAGCAGTAACAATGCAACTGCATATACTGTCAGATGTTTCAGGTTCAAGCCACTCTACATCAGCATCAATTTTTGCAAGTGCATAGATAAATGACTTGTGAGCATTTCTTCCTGCTAATACAAAAGGTCTGTTTGTCTTGTCTGCTCTTAAGTATGCAAGATATAGCATAGCGTTTATGCTTTGACTTGAGCCACCTGCAGAATAAACTGTCTTTGCAGTACCGAAAAGGTGAGTAGCATTTTCTTCGCTCTCACGGATAATGCCTGTTGGTGCATATAATTCATCAGCGCCCTTGATTTCGGTAATATCTGACTGTTCACAACCTAAAAAAGACACACCCTTATGACCCGGCATATGCAGTCGGGCAGTATTACTCTTAATGTAATTCTGCACAAAGTCATAAATAGGTGTGTTCATTTTAATTTTCCTTTATTTTTCTTCGCTTTCAGCAACCTGAATCATTACAGCACATTCGATACGCTTTTTGAAAAGTTCGCAACCATATTCATAAATACCAGTAATCTTACCTGATGCGTGATATGAGTTAGCAGCACAACCGCCTGAACAGTAAAGTTTAGCCCAACAGTCGTTACACTCTTCTCTTGCATAAGCATTACAAAGTTTAAATTCATTCTGAATTTCCTTATTTGTAACGCCATCCCAAATGTTACCTAAAAGATACTTTGTATCACCAACAAACTGATGGCAAGGATAAAGGTCACCTGTTGGTGTTACAGCCATATATTCAGTACCTGAGCCACAACCTGAAATTCTCTTGTAAATACAAGGACCGTGTGTCAAATCAAGCATATAGTGGTAGAATGTAAAGCCGTTGCCTGCCTTTTTACGCTTAATCATCTCTTTTGCAAGAATTTCATATTGCTCAAAGAGAATTGGCAAGTCACTTTCAGTCAATGCACTTGCATCATCAGGTGAGCAAACAACAGGCTCCATACTAAGTTCTGTAAATCCTAAATCAGCCATATGGAAAATGTCATTTGTAAAGTCAACATTGTTATGGGTAAAAGTACCTCTCATATAGTAGCTTTTACCTTGACGACGCTTAACAAATTCCTGAAATTTGGGAACGATAATATCGTAACTTCCGCGACCTTGATAATCTTTACGAAGTCTGTCGTGAACTTCACGTCTTCCGTCAAGGCTCAACACAACATTACTCATTTCCTTGTTGCAGAAATCAATAACATCATCGTCAATTAAAATACCGTTTGTGGTAAGAGTGAAACGGAAGTTCTTGTTGTGAATTTTTTCCTGAACTCGGGCATATGACACAAGTTCTTTCACAACATCCCAGTTCATAAGTGGCTCACCGCCGAAAAAGTCAACTTCAAGATTTCGTCTTGTTCCTGAATTTTCAATAAGGAAATCAAGTGCGCGTTTACCAATCTCAAAACTCATTAACGCTCTTTCACCGTGATATTTGCCCTGACTTGCAAAGCAGTATTCACAGTTAAGGTTGCAGGTGTGAGCAACGTGAAGACAAAGTGCTTTGATTACAGTATTTCTGTTCTTGAAATCGAATGCCATACCTTCATAAGTATCAGGAGTATAAAGTTTTCCTGCATTTTCAAGGCTCTTGACATCTTCGATACAATCAAGAACGTCTTTTTCTGTAATTTCTTCATCCTTGTATGTACAGAGAATGTATTTTACAATTTCGTCTGTGCTTTTTTCCTTGTACATTGAAATAATGTCATAGGCAATTTCGTCCACAACGTGAACAGAACCCGAACAAGTATCAAGCACAATGTTATATCCGTTTAATTTATATTGATGTACCATAAATTTATCCTTCTCAACAAAAAACAGGTAATACCTAACGCATTACCTGCTTTCAGCAATAGATTTTTCTTAAATTATTTGCTTTCAACATTTTCGCACTGCTGATTAGCAACACCACAAGATGTCTTGCAAGCTGACTGGCAAGA
>JAZSKT010000185.1:0-4967 GCA_045534995.1 Candidatus Fimenecus sp. | reverse complement strand
ATAACGAACGTATTCTGCACAGAGTTTACATCAGTAGTAAGACGTGTAATAAGTGATGCCGTTGAAAAGCGGTCAATATTTGAGAACGAGAATTTTTGTATTCTGTCAATCATTTCGCCTCTTATGGTTGAACCGAAGCCCATACCTGCAACTGACGCAACACGTGCTGCCAATGTTCCGCAAACCAATGAGCCTAACGCTAACAAGAGCATTTTAAGTCCAAGGCGTAAAATGTGATTCATACTGTCATCAGACATTCCACCATCAGCCTGAACAAGATTAACTATATCTGCCATAACAAGAGGTATCATCAGTTCCAAAACAACCTCACCAATCATAAAAAGTGGTGAAAGAAGCGCAGGAACTATATATTTTTTTGCATATTTTAAAAGCTTAAACATTTTCTTCCTCCTTTGCAAAAGCAGTTAAATTATTGTTCATTCTTTCAAGAAAGAATACAAGCGTGTCCATTTCTTCTTCCGTAAAGCCTCTGAAAGTAACATCATCCACATACATAAATGTGTTTTCTGCATATTCAAAAAGCTCTCGACCTTTTTTTGTAAGCTTTACACTATTCCGTCTTGCATCCTTTTTGTTTTCAACACGGACAACAAGACCTGCCTCTTCCATTCGTTTAAGTGACGTTGCAACAGACGGTGCAGAAATATGCAGGAAATCTGCAATTTCTTTTTGTGTTGCGTTTTTATTTTCACTTAAATACTTCAAGATAGGAGGCTGTCCGAAATAAATGCCTTTTTCACGAAATCTCGCGTCAACTATATTTCTGCGACTACTGTGATATCCGTGAAAAGCATCGTTAACTTTTTTAACCTTTTCTATCATTTTTTCACTACCTATTCAAAAATAATTAACCGTTTAATAATTAACCGATTAACTATTTTTAATTATATACCCTTTTTTGCCTATGTCAACCCCGAAAAAATCGTCCGTTTGTGAACTTTTTGTAAACAATTCGCTACTTTTTGCAAATCGTCCCGCATTTCCCGGGACGATTTTGCTTTTCCGGACTATATATGGGAGATGTTTTTTTGAGAAATCGAAAAAAATACCCCAAAATTTTAGAGTTTGAAATGTTGTTTTAGTGAAACCAAAATCGACAAGCACATCTTGTATGGGCAATTCATGAAATACCCCTTCCAAGACATCAGCATAACCCAATCGGGCGATTTTTTTCTGAATAACACTCAACTCACAAAAGAAAAGGAGCAAAAAATGAATCAAAAGAAACTGACAAAAAAAGAATTGGACTTCTGCCGTCATTATGTACGGTTGCGAAATCCACGAGAAGCAGCACTTCGTTCAGGTTTTACACTTCTGCCTGAATACAGAGGTGTGGCTCTGCTGTCAAGAAAGGAAATTCGTGAAAAAATTACAGAGCTTGAAAAAGAATGTCCTGCCACAAGCAATTTGGTTTCAGCAGGACTTGAGCGCCTTGCTTTCGGCTCTGTAAGCGATGCCATACGCCTTATCCTTTCCGTGAATGATAACTGTTCCCCCGACATTGACTCTCTCGACCTTTTTAATGTGTCAGAAATCAAAATCACAAACGGAAAAGGTATGGAAATCAAATTTTTTGACAGACTTAAGGCTCTTGAAAGACTTTGTGACCTGTCCTGTGACGACAGAGATAACGGTGCGCTGTCTTTCTATGAAGCCATTGAGCGAAGTGCTGTAAAACAGACGGAGAGTGAAACTGTTGGCTGACATTAAATTCCGTGAATTCTCCCAAAAGCAACTGACGGTGCTTAATTGGTGGTGTGAGCAAAGTCCATATAAAACCCGAGATGCCATCATCTGTGACGGCGCTGTCAGAAGCGGTAAAACACTTTGTATGTCAATTTCATTTATTCTTTGGAGCTTCTATCGTTTTTCCGATTCCTCATTTGCAATCTGTGGTAAGACAATCACCTCTCTGCGACGAAATGTAATTACACCGCTAATCCCTGTACTTACGCAGATGGGCTTTACCGTCAAGGAATTGAAATCCTCAAACCTTATTTTGATTCAAAAAGGTAAACGAAGTAACAGATTTTACCTTTTCGGTGGCAGAGATGAATCATCCGCATCACTGATTCAGGGTATGACGCTTTCAGGTGTACTTCTTGACGAGGTGGCTCTTATGCCACGTTCATTTGTTGAACAAGCACTTGCAAGATGCTCTGTTGCAGACTCAAAATTCTGGTTTAACTGCAACCCTGAAAATCCCCGACATTGGTTTTACAATGAATGGATTAAGAAATCAGATGAAAAAAATTGTCTTTATCTTCATTTTCTTATGAAAGACAATCCGTCACTTTCCGACTCCATAAGGAAGCGTTATGAGTCACTTTATTCAGGTGCATTTTACGAGAGATTTATTCTTGGCAAATGGGTAGCCGTTGACGGACTTGTATATCCTTTCTTTAACGAAAAGGTGCATACAACTGAAGATTTACCAGAAAATTGCAGTCAGTATTACATTTCCTGCGACTACGGTACTGTAAACCCTGCATCTTTTGGTCTTTGGGGACTTCATAATGGAGTCTGGTACAGATTAAAGGAATTCTATCACGATTCAAAGGCAAAAGGCTTTCAAATGACTGACAAGGAATACTATGACAAATTGGTGTCCCTTGCAGGTGACAAAAGAGTTGAAGCGGTGATAATTGACCCGTCGGCAGCCTCATTTATGGAATGTATCCGTCGTGAGGGAAAATTTCGTGTTATCCCTGCAAAAAATCAGGTATTAGACGGTATCCGTAAGGTATCGGAAAAACTGAAAACAGGCAAAATCATTATCGGCAGTTCATGTACTGATACTATCCGTGAGTTCTCAATGTATCGTTGGGACTGCAACAGTGTCCACGACACTCCGAAAAAAGAGTATGACCACGCAATGGACGACATCCGTTATTTCGTGGCAACTGCTCTCGAAAATACGGACAATTCATTCTTTGCTTTGTCCGTAGAAAGAACCTAAATTAAAAATTTAGAAAGGAGGAAAATGCTTGTCAATATTCGACAAATTCGGCAAAAGAAAGGTTTGTGCAACAGCACCACAGACATCCTTTTCCTATCCCTTTGAAAATCTGTGCGATTTTTATCCATCACAAATCAATCAGCCTGACCTTTATCGTTCACTTCGAGAAGCTGTGCCTGTTATCGACACAGCAATCTACAAACTTGTACGACTTACAGGCGGATTTCAGGTGAAATCAGTTAATGGCAAAAATCAGACAGACCTTGACAATTTTGTGAGAAATGTCAGCGTAAACGGTACATCACGGGGACTTCAGCAGTTTATTGACATTTACTTTGAACAGCTTTTGACATTCGGCACATCTGCTGGTGAAATCATCACTGACGGTAACGGAATTCACTCTTTGTACAATGTTCCAATCCGTAACATCAGCCTTAAGAGAAATCCTGAAAAATTCAATGAAATTCTCGTCTGTCGACCTGATAGTGTTTCGGGAACACCCGTAAAATATCAAGATTTGGTTATGTTTTCTGCACTTAATCCTGAAGCAGGAAGAATTATGGGAACTTCAATTTTAAAAGGTCTGCCTTTTGTTTCTTCAATTCTTTTAAAGATTTACAACTCCATCGGACAGAATTGGGAACGAGCAGGAAATATCCGTTATGCGGTGACCTATAATCCCGGTTCAGATATGCTTGACCGCGCTTATGCAAAGGAACGGGCAACACAGATTGCAACTGAATGGGCAAACGCCATGAACGGCAGTAGTGTCAAAGATTTTGTAGCTGTTGGTGATGTGCAGATTAAGGTTATCGGAGCAGATAATCAGATTCTTGACAGCGAAATTCCCGTTAAACAACTGCTCGAACAAATTGTTGCCAAGCTTTCTATTCCACCATTTATGCTTGGCATAAGTTGGAGCACAACTGAAAGAATGTCATCACAGCAAGCCGATGCACTTACAACAGAACTTACTGCATACAGACGACTTTTAACGCCTGTTATTGAGAAAATCTGTAAACTTTATTTAAGATTTTGCGGTAACAGTTCAGATGTAGAGGTTATTTGGGACGATATTACACTTCAGGACTCAGTTGAACAGGCAAAGGCAGAACTTTATAAAGCACAGGCTAAATCACTCTCAGGAGGTGATAAGAATGATTAACAAGAATTATACTACTCAAAATCAGGTTGGTGTGCCAACTGATGAAGATATGACACTCATCAACAGTTATTCCCTGAAAGAACTTAAAAAGGATGAGGTTTTTTGCTTCAGCGTAATTCTCTGTGACAATGACATTGACAGAGATTTTGAGCGATTTAGTGAAGAGTCTCTTAAAACACTTGAAAGTCTTTTTGTGGGCAAGACAGGAATTCTTAACCACAGTATGAAAAGTGAGGACCAGAGCTGTCGTACATATAAAACTCAACTCATTACCGATAACAGCAGAAAAACTGTTGACGGATTTGCCTATATGTATCTCAAGGCTTGGTGCTATACGGTCAGAAGTGAAAAGAATGAATCACTTATCAAGGACATTGAAAGTGGCATAAAAAAAGAGGTCAGCATAAGCTGTGCTACCGAATCGCGAATCTGCTCAATTTGTGGAGAAACTCATTGTAACCATATTGCAGGCAGAAAATACAATGGTGAATACTGTCATAAGACACTCACGAACATCAAGGATGCTTATGAATGGTCATTTGTGGCTGTTCCTGCTCAAAGAAATGCAGGTGTCACAAAATCTTTTAAAAAGGAGAAAACAATGGAAAACATCTTAAAGTCCATAAGGGAAGAAAAGAGCCTTACTCTTAACGAAAATGAACTCAAAAAGCTTTCTTCGTATATGGACAACCTTAAATCAATGAGTGTTGACGGTGAAAAATACCGCGAAGCACTTATCACAAGTGCAAGAAAAAACTTTGCAATTACATTACCTGCTCTTGGAAGTGAATTTGTAAATGATATTCTCAAACACATTTCAAC
>JAZSKT010000035.1:0-3651 GCA_045534995.1 Candidatus Fimenecus sp. | reverse complement strand
CTGGACTACCTGTCTTTACCGCATCAAGGAAATCTACACCTACACCTGTAAAGAAAATCTGTTCCATAACTCCATATTCTTCTGCAAGGCTTTGTACTGCAGACATATTATCGGTAGCTTTCATATCAACATTGGCTCGGATTGTCTTATGGTTTGCAAGGAATTGGAATGCAACCTCAAGTTTTAATTCATTTCCTGTTGGCTCATCATGAGCAAGTACAGGTGTTCCGTCTTTGAGAAAATGCACATCAAACTCGATGATATTTGCACCATTTGTAATACCTATTTCCATAGATTCAACAGAATTTTCCTCTGTTCCCATACAGCCTGTGTGCGCTGTGATTGTAAAATCATTCGGCAAAGTTATATCTGCATTTTTATACTCATTTATTTTCATATTTCTCACTCCAAAGAATATTCCTGTACCGGAAATTGCAGTCACAAGAACAACTACAACCGTAATTATGATTTTCTTTTTCATAACGCAACACCACCTAATGATATATGTACATTTTAATCTTATTTATCATATAAATCAAGTTGATTTTACATTTAATTTATGATAAAATCCTTGCGTAAAGGTTCGGTATGTCGGGGAATCAGGTGAAATTCCTGAACGAGTCCGTCGCCGTAAGCAAAAAAGACTTTTTCGCTCTCTGCCGCAAAGAGAGAAAACCATTGAACTATATGTTTGAGAAGGTGAAAATGTCACGTTTTTGCAAGTCGG
Source organism: Candidatus Fimenecus sp. (assembly GCA_045534995.1). Lineage (GTDB taxonomy): Bacteria > Bacillota > Clostridia > Oscillospirales > Acutalibacteraceae > Fimenecus. Next base: position 2,924 of record JAZSKT010000035.1, on the reverse strand, counting down.
AATACCCGGTATTGAAATTTTCTTTGTCACGGTAACTGATATATGGAAAAGCCTTTGCAAGAAAACAAAATATCTCAAAAGGAGAGAAACAGTATGAAAGAAATTATTAAAAATTGTTTCCGTTCTGTTCTTTCATTGGTACTTGTTGCGGCGATGGTACTTATGTTTGCAGGTTGCGGACAAAATCAAGTTCAGGAAAATCCTGAAACATCATCAAATCAGCACGAAACACAGGAAAAGGTTTTCACCTTTGAAGTTATAGACCTTGACGGCACAAAAAAAGAGTTCAAGGTTCAGTATTATGAGGAAAAAACCGTTGGTGAAGCACTGGTTAACGAGAAACTCATTTCAGGTGAAACAGGTCAATTCGGTCTTATGGTTGATACTGTCAACGGCATAAAATATAACTACAACGAGGATGGTGCTTACTGGGCTTTTCATATAAACGGTGAATATGCTATGACTGGTGTTGATGCAACACCTATTAAAGATAGTGAAGTATATTCATTTGTGGCAACTAAAGCATAATGAAAAATCAAAAACATCAACAACTGGTTGACTTAATTATTTTCGCCCTATTGGGTGTCATAATGTTCATTTCCAAATATATAACGGAAACATTGCCCAACATTCACCTTTTGGGAATGCTTACAATGACATACACCATTACATATCGAAAAAAAGCACTCATTCCAATTTATGTTTTCGTGCTTTTGGTAGGACTTTTTAACGGTTTTAGTTTGTGGTGGATTCCGTATCTGTATATCTGGACAATTCTTTGGGCAATTACAATGATGCTACCAAAGAAAATGAATACAAAAATCGCTGTTCCTGTGTATGCAATAGTCTGTGCGCTTCACGGACTTTGCTATGGAATACTTTATGCACCCGCACAAGCGCTTATGTACGGACTTGATTTCAAAGGAATGATAGCTTGGATTGGTACGGGATTATATTTTGACATAATCCACGCAATCAGCAATTTCGCAATGGGGTTTTTGATTATTCCATTGTCAAACACTTTACAAAAAGCCCATAAAACAGCAGAAAAAGAAAATTGAATACCCAAATAAAAAAAGCAGAGAAGACATAAAAATCTTCTCTGCTGATTTTTATTTAATTGGTTGCAGACTACGGTCTAAAATACCGTTGATTTGGGCGATGGCTGTGCCGTAGTTTGTGATTGGTACATTGTTTTCTTCACAGAAGCGTCGTCTGTATTGCATTTCTCGTTCTGTCAGCATACAACCACCACAATGGACAACAAGTGAAATTCCGTTCAGGTCTTCAGGGAAATCTTTACCTGATGTAAACTTGAAATTCAGTTCCTTTCCCGAATATTCTTTAAGCCATTTGGGGAGCTTCTGTGTGCCGATGTCACCACACTGACGGTGATGAGTACATCCCTCGGATATAAGAATCGTGTCACCGTCTTCGAGATTTTTCATCCTTTCTGCACCTTTTATGGCACTCTCAAGGCTACCCTTATACCTTGCCATAAGAATTGAAAAAGATGTGAGAGGAATATCTTCACCAACGATTTTTGACACAAAACCAAATGCTTGTGAGTCCGTTATAACCATTCTTGGTTTGTCTTTTAAGGACTCGAGAGTTGTTTTAAGTTCTGTTTCTCTTGTAACAACGGGAATTGCACCTGAATCAAGAATATCACGGATTGTCATCTGCTGTGGCAGAATAAGTCTGCCCTTGGGTGCAGCAGAGTCAATAGGTGTTACAAGGACAACTATGTCACCTGTTTTTATTAGGTCACCCACAACTCTTTTATTTTCATTCTGCACTTTAACTTCTTGTGCAATCTTATTTTTCAATTCATTGATATTTGTGCCATTTTTAGCACTTACAAGAATTGTATTATCGTCTAATTGGGCATTTTCCGTAAACAAATCAGCCTTGTTATACGCCACAACAAATGGAATTTTCTTTTTATCGAAAAGCGTGAGCATATCTCTGTCAAACTGCTGTAATCCCAATGTGGCATCCACAACAAGCACGGCAATATCAATGTAATTAAGCACCTGCTTTGTCTTTCTGACACGCATTTCACCAAGTTCGCCTTCATCGTCAATACCTGGGGTATCGACAATTACAACAGGACCTAAAGGCAAAAGTTCCATAGCCTTTTTCACAGGGTCAGTTGTTGTGCCTTTTACCGCTGAAACAAGAGATAATTCCTGACCTGTAACTGCATTTACAACGCTTGATTTACCTGCATTTCGCAGACCGAAAAAACCTATATGAAGTCTTTCGGCAGATACAACATCATTTAAACTCATATAATCACCTTAAAATCTGAAATCTCGTCTGTTTGATGCCTTTATATCCTCAACATTCTGCTTTGCGATTGCTCGGGCCTTTGGATTTGGCACTTTCTGGAGTTCTTTTTCAATAAGTTCAAAGCCGATTTTCTTTGTTTCTTCACTTGCGTAGTCCACAAGATACTCTGTAAGTGTCATAAGAGCATTCGGATGGCAACAGTTGAGAATCTGTCCGTTTTTGCAAAGCGCCATAAATCTGTCACCTGTTCTGCCCTCACGATAACAAGCAGTACAGAATGACGGAATGTGACCTAATTCCATAAGCCAACGGACAACCTCGTCAAGAGTTCTTTGGTCAGAAACATCAAACTGCTCTGAATCGTGAGGACGCTCATCTTCTGTGTAACCGCCAACAGATGTACGAGAAGCACCGCTGATTTGAGAGATACCAAGTTTAAGCACTTCGCCACGAACTTTTTCTGACTCTCTTGTTGAGATAATCATGCCTGTATAAGGTACGGCAAGACGGATGCAGGCTGTGATCTTTGCAAAAATATCGTCGGAAATGGAGTTGTCAAATGCATCGGCAACAATATCGTCGGCGTGCTTAATTCTGGGTACGCTGATTGTGTGAGGGCCTACGCCGTG
>JAZSKT010000195.1:0-1993 GCA_045534995.1 Candidatus Fimenecus sp. | reverse complement strand
CTCTTTTAAGAAAAGGTCACAAACTTGAAAAAATTAATATGGACGGGCTAAAGCCACCTTATATCCTACTTTCTAATCATATGCAGTGGATGGACTTTGCTGTGTTATTTGATGCAACATATCCTGAAAAAGTCAATTTAGTTGCAGCAAATCATGTGTATTATAAAGACTATGCCCTATTAGAAAAATTGGGATGTATGTGCACAAGAAAGTTTATAACTGATATAAGTCTTGTACGCAACTGTCATAGAGTTTTGCAAGATTATGGTGATGTTTTTGCGATGTTTCCTGAGGCGAGATATTCTCCTGACGGAACGCAATCCGTTTTACCGCCTGCTATCGGAAAACTTGCTAAAAAGAATAAAGTTCCCGTGGTAATTTTGATTAATCACGGAAACTTTTTAAATCAACCATTCTGGTCACATTACAAATTCAGAAAAGTGCCTTTTTATGCAACTATGAAACAGGTACTTACTGCTGAAGATGTTGAAAATCTGAGTGTTGACCAGATAAATCAGATTATTGAAAAAGAATTTCAGTATGACGATTATGAATGGCAAAAGGATAACAACATTCTGATTACTGAAAAATATCGTGCACACGGTTTACATAAAATTCTGTACCAATGTCCAAACTGTATGGCAGAGGGCACAACCACAAGCAATGGTATTTCTCTTACCTGTAATGGGTGTGGAAAAACCTGGGAAATGACGGAACTGGGTGAACTTAAGGCACTTGAGGGTAAAACTGAATTTTCACATATTCCTGATTGGTATAAATGGCAAAGAGAGAATGTCCGTAAAGAACTTCTTAACGGAACTTATAAATATTCTGACGAAGTTCAGACCTATGGATTCCCCGGAGTTTATAAATATTTTAACCTTGGTAAAGCAACTGTTACCCACGACCTTGAAAACGGTTTTGTACTGACAGGGAATTACAATGGTCAGGATTACAGAATTCAGAAGCCTGCATCATCACTTTACAGTCTGCATATTGAGTACGAATTTGGTCATTTAAAAGGTATCGACTGCTTTGAATTACCAACAAAAAAAGACTCAATTTATTGTATTCCTACAAATGAACATATGGTTACAAAACTTGCTCTTGCAACGGAAGAAGCCTTTAAAATTGTAAATAAATAAAATTAAAGCCCTACCGCTCGGTAGGGTCAATTTTTATTTGCCGGTTGATTTTACATATTTCTCAACAAAGCCAAGATGTGTGCCTATGAATATAAGTTTCAATTCTTTGTGCTTTGAAATGTCTTTTGGGAAATATAAGGTGCTTTGTTTTTTTAGTTTAAGAACATTACATTTGTTTAACACTTCCGCTACAAACTGTGAACAAAAATAACGATTTTGACGCTTTAGAGGTATTTTTAAAAAACACATTATCAAACCAAGCGTTGAATATTTAAGCATTGTTTTTCTTGCTTTATAATCGTGTACCATTTTCTTGACTTTTTCATACACCTCGTCAGTTACAACAACCTCATACAAGGCACAAGGGAAAGAAGGTCTGCCGGGCTTTTCGTACCTGGTAATACTTTCTACAAGGTAACCTTTACTTACAAAGGTATAAAAAGTGTCCATATCCTCCTCAAGTCCTACTGATGTGTGAGTGTATGGAAATCGTGTGCGCAGACGCAGTATTTTAGCATCAAAGCCTGGGTATTGTGTCATTAAAATGTAAATTTTTCTGTATTTCATCTTCTGTACCCTTTATATTTATTATACAAATTCAGTATATCAATAAATACGGCTAGGGTCAAGTGGTAATATTTACTATATTCAAATAACAATTTTTTTGTATATTAAAAAGTCAAAATGGATTTCTGTTGTGAATCCGTTATTTTTTTGAATTTTTTCTTCTGCACCCAATTCCGTTTTGAAATAATATGGTGTCATTCTGAAAAGATTTACTCCCATTTCACCATTTACGGTAATTTTGTTTTTAACTGAAATTCTGTCAACGAATTGAAAACCATCAT
>JAZSKT010000120.1:0-2212 GCA_045534995.1 Candidatus Fimenecus sp. | reverse complement strand
GTCAAAAAGACTTGGTATGTGGATGGATTGCGTCGGCTCATACTACACAAATACAGACCTTAACATTCAGGGTATCTGGCATTTCTTAAAGGAATGTGACAATCACGGTTGGATTCAGCGTGAATACAAGCCAATGCCTTGGTGTCCTCGTTGTGGTACATCACTTTCTGAACACGAAATGACAGGTTCATATAAGATGATGACACACAATTCAGTTTTCTTCAAACTTCCTGTTGAAGAACTGGATTCTAAAATTCTTGTTTGGACAACAACTCCTTGGACTCTTTCTTCAAACGTTGCTTTGGCAGTTAATCCTGAAATTGACTATGTTGAAGTTAAAATCAAGAGTGATGAACAGACATTGATTCTTGCTAAAAATGCTATTAAATATCTTGGTGACGATAAACTTGAAGTTGTTCGTGCACTTAAAGGTGAAGAACTCGTTGGTCTTCACTATGAAACTTGCTTTGCTGATTTAGAGGCACAGGCAGGTATTGAACACAAAATCGTAGCTTGGGAAGATGTTGCTGCTGACGAAGGTACAGGCGTTGTTCATATTGCTCCTGGTTGCGGTATCGAAGACTTTGAACTTGGTGAAAGACTTGGTCTTCCAAAGGTTATGCCAATCGACGATATGGGTATTTACCTTGAAGGCTTCGGCTTTATGACAGGTAAGGATAGTCATACTATTGCAGACGAAGTTTTCGCAAAACTCGACGAGCAGAACAAACTTTATAAGGTTGAACCACACGAACACAGCTATCCTGTTTGCTGGAGATGTAAGAGTGAAATCGTTTTCCGTCTTGTTCCTGCTTGGTACATTAAGACAAGTGAAATTAAACCTAAACTTATTGAATGTGCAAATTCAGTTAAATGGGAGCCTGCTTCAAACGGTAAGCGTATGAATGACTGGCTTACAAATATGGGTGACTGGAACATTTCCCGTAAGCGTTATTATGGAATGCCACTTCCTTTCTATCCATGTAGCTGTGGTCATATTACAGTCATTGGCTCAAAGGATGAACTTCGTGAGAAGGCAGTTGACCCAGCACAGGTTGATGCTCTTCCTGAACTTCACAGACCTTGGGTTGATGAAGTTAAAATTAAGTGTCCTCATTGTGGTAAAGAAGTTTCTCGTGTTTCAGATATTGGTGACGTTTGGCTTGATGCTGGTATCGTTCCATTCTCAACACTCGGTTACTTTACAGACCGTGAAGCATGGGAAAAGAACTTCCCTGCAGAATGGGTTACAGAAATGCACGAACAGGTTAGACTTTGGTTCTATTCAATGCTCTTTATGAGTACTGTTCTTGTAGGTAAAGCACCATACGAAAGAGTCGTTACTAACGGTATGGTTGTTGCAGAAGACGGCTCTAAATTCTCAAAGACAGGCTTTATGATTAAGTTTGATGAAGCTGCTGAAAAGATTGGCGCTGATACAGTTCGTTATCTTTATGCAAGTGCACCAAACACTAACGACGTTCGTTTTGGTTATAATCTTGGTGACGAAGCAAGAAGAAAGATGCTTGGCTTCTGGAATGTTTACACATTCTTTGATACATATGCACAGCTTGACAAACCAAACTTTGCAGATTATAAGATTGATTACTCAAAATTAACTCCTATTGACAAATGGCTTGTTGTAAGAACAAATGAGTTCCTTAAGAAAGCAACTGCAAATATGGATGATTATAAGTCATTTGCACTTATTAAGGACTTTGAAGTGTTTGTTGATGATATTTCTAACTGGTATATCAGAACAAATCGTCGTCGTTTCTGGAAAACAGAAGACCAACAGGATAAGATGGTTGCATATTGGACACTCTTTAATGCGCTTAAAGTTTGTGTTCAGACAATGGCACCTATTATGCCATTTATGACAGAATATATCTGGCAGAATCTTATTAAGAAATGCGATGCTACTGTTGCTGAATCAGTTCACTTAAGTGATTGGCCAACTGTTGTTGAAGGAATTGAAGATGATGGCGTTATCGAACAGACTGCTCTTGTTCGTGAAGTTATTGCTACTGCAATGAGACTTCGTAATGAACAGCAGATTAAGGTTCGTCAGCCACTTTCAAAACTTTTCGTATGTTGCGATGCTGATAAAGCGGATAAAATCAAGACTTTTGAGAAGAATATTCTTGATGAACTTAACATCAAATCAGTTGAATATATTGACGATATCAATGTTCTTGAAGACCAATTCTTA
>JAZSKT010000142.1:0-7757 GCA_045534995.1 Candidatus Fimenecus sp. | reverse complement strand
CAAGAATTTCAAGATATTCTGCAATTTTAACTCTTAATTCGTCACGCTCTGCAATAATTTTCTGAATTTCAAGACCTGCCAATTGTCCAAGACGGAATGCAACGATAGCAGATGCCTGTGGGTCATCATAATCAAATTTTTCCATAATAGCAACTTTTGCTTCTGCCTGGCCGCCTTTACAACCACGGATTGTTGCAATAATTTCATCAACAATATCAATAGCTCGTGCAAGACCTTCAAGAATATGCTCTCTTGCCTGTGCTTTATTAAGATCATATTGTGTTCTTCTTGTTATAATTTCGCACTGGAACTTAATGTATTCTTCAATAATCTGTTTGAGTGTAAGAATTTTAGGCTCACCATTTACAAGAGCAAGCTGAATAATACCATAAGAAATCTGAAGTTGAGTCATCTGATAAAGCTGATTGAGAATAACCTGTGGGTTAGCATCACGCTTAAGGTCAATAACGATTCTCATACCGCCGCCACGTTTTGATGAATAGTCATTAATATCAGAAAGACCTTCAATTCTCTTATCCTTATGTAAATCAGCAATTGATTCAATAAGTCTTGCTTTGTTTACCTGATAAGGAAGTTCTGTAATTATAATCTGGAAACGACCGTTTCTCTCGTTTTCAACAATTTCTGCACGACCACGAAGTGCAATTTTGCCTCTACCGGTAGCATATGCAGCACGGATTCCTGATTTACCCATAATAATACCGCTTGTTGGGAAATCAGGTCCTTTGATATGTTCCATAATATCGTCAAGTTCTGCTTCAGGGTTATCGATTACACAGCAGATACCACCAATAAGTTCACTAAGGTTGTGTGGCGGAATGTTTGTTGCCATACCAACTGCAATACCTGTTGAGCCGTTAGCAAGAAGATTTGGGTATCTTGATGGCAAAACAGTAGGTTCTTTAAGACGGTCATCATAGTTTGTTGTGAAATCAACTGTATCCTTATCAATATTTGTAAGCATTTCAAGAGCAATCTTGCTCATTCTTGACTCAGTGTAACGGTATGCAGCAGGCGGGTCACCGTCAACTGAACCGAAGTTACCGTGTCCGTCAACAAGAACATATCTCATTGAGAAATCCTGTGCAAGACGAACCATTGCATCATAAACAGATGCGTCACCGTGTGGATGACATCTACCAAGAACTGAACCAACAGTATCGGCACATTTACGGTGTGGCTTGTCAGGATAAAGTGAATTTTCGTACATTGTATAAAGAATTCTTCTGTGAACAGGTTTAAGACCATCTCGTACATCAGGAAGCGCACGGGATGTAATAACAGACATTGAGTAGTCAAGGAATGATTTTCTCATTTCCTTGTTAATCTCAACATTTATAATATTCTGTTCTTCAAGTGGTGTGTAACCACCAAGATTAGGATTGTTAGCTTTACTCATTTTATTACCTCTTAAATGTCAAGATTCTGAACATACTTTGCATTTTTCTCAATAAATTCTCTACGGGGTTCAACCTTGTCACCCATAAGAATTGAGAATGTTTCGTCTGCTTCCATAGCATCTTCAAGTGTTACTCGAAGCATTGTACGAGTTGCAGGGTCCATTGTTGTTTCCCACAACTGTTCAGGGTCCATTTCACCAAGACCTTTGTATCGCTGAATATCACAGTGTGAACCCATTTCTTCAATATATGCATCCCTCTGTTCATCAGAGAAAGCATATTCGTGTCGTTTGCCTTTACTTACCTTAAAAAGTGGTGGCTGTGCAATATAAATATAGCCTTCAGTAATCAAATCTTTCATATATCTGAAGAAGAATGTGAGAAGAAGTGTTCTGATATGCTGACCGTCAACGTCGGCATCGGCCATAATAACGATTTTGTGATAACGAAGCTTTTCGATATTGAATTCTTCACCTATACCTGTTCCAAGTGCTGTTACAACAGGTGTAAGTTTATCATTACCGATAACCTTATCAATTCTTGCTTTTTCAACGTTAAGCATTTTACCCCAAAGAGGAAGAATTGCCTGAATTCTGTTATCTCTGCCTTCTTTAGCAGAACCACCCGCAGAGTCACCCTCGACGATAAAAATTTCTGTGTTTTCTGGATTTTTATCAATACAGTCAGCAAGTTTACCGGGAAGTGAATTTCCCTCAAGCGCTGATTTTCTTCTTGCACTATCTCTTGCTTTTCTTGCAGCTTCTCTTGCGCGGGAAGCATCAAGGGCTTTATTGAAAATAGCCTTTGCTGCCTGTGGATTTTCTTCAAAATATGTCATCAGCTTTTCATACATCATCTTTGACACAATTGTCTGCATTTCTGTATTACCGAGCTTACCTTTTGTCTGTCCTTCAAATTCTGCTTCCGTAAGCTTTACGCTGATAACTGCTGTAAGACCTTCACGAACATCATCACCCGAAAGATTTTTATCATTATCTTTAAGCAATTTAAATTTTCTTCCGTACTCGTTGAACACTCTTGTAAGTGCATTTTTGAAACCGTTTTCGTGAGTACCACCATCGATTGTGCGAACACCATTAGCAAAACTCAAGATAATTTCATTATAACCATCGTTATATGAAATTGAAACTTCTGCACTTCTGTCACCATTTACAGTTGTGAAATGCATTATGTCATCAACAACAGGTGTAAGACCACGACTTGTATTTATATAATCAACGAAAGACTTGATACCGCCTTCATAGCAGAAATTTTCTTCAACAATATTTTCAGGGTCACGCTTATCTGTAAGTGTAATTGAAAGACCAGCATTCAAAAATGCCTGTTCACGGAGTCTTCTCTGTAAAACTTCATATTCATAAACAGTAGTTTCAGTAAAGATTTCAGGGTCAGCCTTAAATTTGATAAATGTACCTGTTACATCTGTGTCTCCGATAACTTTAAGGTCTGTTGCAATATTACCGCGTTCAAATCTTTGATGATGAACATGTCCGTTCTGACTAACTTCAACTTCAAACCATTCTGAAAGAGCGTTTACAACTGATGAACCAACACCGTGCAAACCACCTGATACTTTATATCCGCTACCACCGAACTTACCACCTGCGTGAAGAACTGTAAGAACAACCGTAACAGCAGGAAGTCCTTGTTGTTCATTGATACCAACAGGAATACCACGACCATTATCGCGTACTGTAATAATATCATCAGGTAATATTTCTACTTCAATATGAGTACAATATCCTGCAAGTGCTTCGTCAATAGAGTTATCTACAATTTCATAAACCAAGTGATGAAGTCCCTTTGGTCCTGTTGAACCTATATACATACCGGGACGCTTTCTTACTGCTTCAAGTCCCTCAAGAACCTGAATAGCAGAGGCGTCATAAGTTTCGGTTACAACCGTATCCATAACCTCTTCTTCAATTTGATTTTTAATCTGCTCGCTCATTTTTTTCCTCCGTCAAATATTTGACATTTTTATTCTTTTAAAAATTGTTGATGTGTTAAGTGGTGAAATATATATTTCTTTTTTATCTTTTTTTGTGGTTACAATAAATGATTTTGGCAATTCCTCAAAAGAAACTGTTATACATTCACCGTTTTTTTCTGCATTGTTTATATATTCTCTCGTTGATTTAGAAACAGTTGTATTATCAAGGTCAAATATACCCAAAATATCTTTATCTTTTATTAAAAGTTCTGTTCCGATGTTAATATACATTAATCCACCGCTTTTCCTTTTTCAATTTTTATTACTTTTCCTGCACAAAGCCTTGATATAGTTTCTTTTTCACAGCAAGTAATAAAAACCTGTTTTCCCGTCATTTTATTTAGTATGTAATTTTGTCTTGTACTATCAAGTTCACTCATTACATCATCAAGTAAAATTATAGGGTGTTCACCTTTTAAATCTTTAATTATTTCTGCTTCGCCAAGTTTTAATGCAAGAGAAGCACTTCTCTGTTGTCCTTGTGAACCAAATTTTCTTGCAGAAATACTATTTATTAAAATTTCAATATCGTCACGATGAGGACCACTTGTTGTATTTTTTAAATACAAATCATTTGGTCGATTTTTTTTAATTGTTTCATAATATTTTTCAGCAATACTATTTTTTTCTTCACTTTCATATCTGACATTACTTAAATATTTTATTGAAAGTTCCTCTTTTTCACCTGAAATACCTCTATATATTTCAGTTGCTTTATGTTGAAGTTTTTTTATATATTCAATTCTGTCTGATATAACATCTGCACCCGCAAGTGCAATTTTTTCATCCCATATATCAAGAGTATCCAGAAGTGATGAATTTTCCGTAGCATTTTTCAAAAGTGCATTTTTCTGCTGAATAAGGTGATTAAAATACATAAGTTTTTTTGCATACATATTATCAATCTGACTTATTGCAGTATCTATGAATTTTCTTCTGTTTAACGGTCCATCCTTAATAAGTGATAAATGTATAGGTGAAAATACAACACTATAATATTTTCCTATAAGTTCTCGTGGTGAAGAAAGACTTATTCCGTTAAGACTTGCAGTTCTCTTTTTTTCAATACAAACAGATGCTTTATTTTCTCTTGTTTCTGTTTCAAAATCTATTGAAATTCTTGAATTTTCTTCATTAAACTGAACAAGCTCACTATCCTTTGCATTTCTAAAACTTTTACATCCCGTAAAAAGCCAGATTGCCTCTAACAAATTAGTCTTTCCCTGTCCGTTTTGACCATATATTACATTTATCTCATTATGAGGCTCAATTTCCATAAATTCTATGTTACGAAAATTCTCAACTTTTATTTTATTTATATGCATCAGATAACCTCATAAACAATATTGTCGAACTCTACACAATCACCTTGACGAATTTTTTTTCCTCGAGCTGTGCAGATTTCACCGTTTACCTTAACTTCACTTTCTTGAATAACTATTTTTGCATGACCACCTGTCATAACTGCATTACAAAGCTTTAAAAGTGAATCAAGTCTTATAAAATCACTGTCAATATTCACTTCACGATGTTCTTTTTTCTTAATATGAGCAGAAATTCTTTTCATTATCAGTTCATCCTTACAGGTAATACCATAAACAAGAAGCTTCTTTCATAAATAAGAGAACCTTCGTCATCTGGTACAATAATAATTGGTGATACAGAACCGTTAAGTCTTAATGTAATTTCATCTGTGTCACAAACCTTAAGAGCATCAAGAAGATATTTATTGTTAAATCCTATTTCTACTCTTTCACCTTGAATATCTGCTAAAAGTCTGTCATTTGCAGTTCCAAGTGCTGTTGTACTTGAAATTCTTATTGACTCTGTATCAAAAATACATCTGATATAACTCTTTATTCTTTCAGTAATAATAAGTGATGTTCTTTCAATACTGCTAATAATTTTTCTTGTATTAACTTTAACTTCAGTTTTTGCAGTTGTAGGAATAGCACTCTTATAACTTAAAAATTCACCTTCAAGAAGACGAGAAACTATAACATATGCACCACATTCAAACATAATATGACGAGATGCAACAACCATTGAAACAGTTTCATCACCATCGCCTGCAAGTTTCATTATTTCATTAAGTGTTTTCTTTGGAATAATGAAGTTCTTTTCTTCTCCTTCATAATCAATTTTTTCATTTCTGATAGCAAGTTTATATCCGTCAACTGCAACAAGTCTGATATTTCCTGATGAAATTTCAAATCTTACACCAGTATGTACAATCTTTGCACCATTATCTGCTGTGGCAAAGATAGTCTTTTTAATCATATCTTTTAAAATTTCACCTTTTACAACAATTGGAAATCCTCCTGAAACTGTTGGTAATTCAGGATAATCTTCTTCTGGAAAGCCTGTAATTGAAAATTCTGAGTCACCGCTCTTAATTTTACAGATAAGTCTTTCATCACTTTCAATTGTTACAAATTCATCAGGAACATTTCTTAAAATATCACATAAAATTTTTGCATTTAATATAATACTACCTGTCTGTTCTACTCTTCCCGTAACTGAAGTAATAATTCCCATTTCAAGGTCATATCCGGTAAGCATAATTCTGTCATTTTCTGCTTTAATAAAAATTCCTTCAATAGTTGGAAGATTTGTTGATTTTGATGATGTTGCTCTTTGAACATTCATGCAAGCTTCGCTTAAAATTTGTGAAGAACATGTAAATTTCATATTTATTCTCCTTTTTTTAAAATTAAAAGTATATAAAGTATAGTATTAGTAGTAGGAACGGTTTAAAATGTTGAAAAACTCGTTCATTATATGTAATTCAATGGAAATAATTAAAATTTCTTTAATTAAAACTTTACGGTTAAATGTTAATAATAAAGTTAAAATTTAACTTGTTCAAAAATTGATTGTTGAAAAGTCAAAAACTGTTGAAATCTTAGTCATTAATATTCTTAATTATATCATTTATAAGATTTTTATATTTTGAGTCAGAAGAAATTTTATTTTGAACATTTTTTAGAGAACTGTTAACGGTAGAATGGTTTCTTCCAAAAACTTTACCAACTTCTTCTTGGGAAAGGTTGGTAATTTCTCTTATAACATACATGGCAGCTTGTCTGGCATTATTGATGTTAGCATCTCTTTTTTCACTTTTTAACTGTTCTGCAGTTACACCAAAAGTAAAAGAAACTTTTTCAAGTATGTTTTCAATAACTACTCCGACAGGTTGACTAGTAATAAGAATGTCTTTTAAAATTTCTTTTGCAATTTCAACTGTAGGAATAACATCGTTAAAAGAACAGTAAGCATAGATATTTTTAACTGCACTGCCCATTTGACGGACATTACTCTTTATATTTTCTGCAACAAAACTACATACATCATCAGGTAAATTAAATCTGAGATAATTTGCTTTATCTTTTATAATAGCAAGTCTTGTTTCAAAATCAGGTGGTTGAATATCACAAAGAAGTCCACTTTCAAAACGAGTTTTAAGTCTGTCTTCAATTTTAGGAATAGCACTTGGTGGTTTATCAGAAGTAAGAACAATTTGTTTTCCGGCCTTGATTAAAGTATCAAAGGTATGGAAAATTTCTTCTTCTGTCTGAGTTTTACCTGCAATAAACTGAATATCGTCAATAAGTAAAGCATCACAAGTTCTGTATTTTTGATGTAAATCGTGGGTAGTTTTTGTCTGTAATGCAAAATAAAGGTCATTAGTAAGATTTTCACTTGTTGTATAAACAATATTTGCATTAGGATTATTGCTTTTTAATTTCTCAATTATTGCGTTAAGAAGGTGAGTCTTTCCAAGTCCTGAATTTCCATAAATGAAAAGAGGATTAAAAACAGAACCGGGATTTTCTGCAACTCTTAATGAAGCAGTATAAGCAAACTTATTTGAAGGACCAACAACAAAATTATTGAAAGTAAATTTTGAACTTTCAATATTTAAAAAAGAATTGCTTTTATTTTGCACGTTTTCATCTGTTTTGTCGTTTGGAATATTTTCAAAAGGAATAAGCTCAATTTCAACATTAAATCCCATAACATTGAAAAATGCTTCTTCAATAAGATTTTTGTATTTTGATAAAATCAATTCGATTTTAAATCCGGGAGCAGCAATAATAACACGGTCAGCTTCAACTTTAATGAGTTTTAATGGCTCTATCCACATGTTAAAAGCAATATTATTCATATTTTCCCGGCAAAAATTTAAGACGGCATCCCAAAATTCGGAATAAGAATTCATTGTTTAAATTTCCTTTCTAAAAAAGTAATATAAAAAAGGTTATATTGCTTTAATTTAATCAAAAATAGCGTTATTTAGTCTTTTACCTGTTTATATGTGT
>JAZSKT010000037.1:0-2494 GCA_045534995.1 Candidatus Fimenecus sp. | reverse complement strand
CAGGTTGTATCGGTATGTGTTACCTTGAACCTATTGTTGATATTTATGCTGATGACGGACTTCACAGATTTGTAAAGGTTAACAGCGAAATGGCTGAAAGAATTGCAACTGCAGTTAATGATAATGATTTGTCATCAGTTAAAGAATTTGAAATTTCAGATGATGATAAACAATTCCTCGAAAAGCAAACAAGAATTGCTCTTCGTCATTGTGGTGTCATCAATCCTGAAATTATTGAGGATTATACAAATGACGACGGATATAAAGCACTTAATAAAGTTCTCACAACAATGTCACCTGAAGATGTAATCGAAGAAATAAAGATTTCAGGTCTTGCGGGTCGTGGCGGTGCAGGTTTCCCAACATGGTTTAAGTGGAATGCTGCTCGTCAGTCTGCAGGTGACACGAAATATCTTATCTGTAACGCTGACGAGGGTGACCCGGGCGCATTTATGGACAGAGCAGTTATTGAGGGGGACCCTCATAATCTTATTGAAGGTATGTTAATCGGTGCTTACGCTATTGGTGCAAGCGAGGCAATCGTTTATGTACGTGCTGAATATCCGCTTGCAATCCGCAGACTTCAGAATGCAATTGACCAAGCAAAAGCAAATGGCTTTATCGGTCAAAACATAATGGGAACAGAATTTTCCTGTGACTTCAGAATTAAAGCAGGTGCAGGTGCGTTTGTCTGTGGTGAAGAAACTGCCCTTATCGAATCGCTTGAGGGTTCTCGTGGCATGCCTCGTCTTAAACCTCCATTTCCTGCACAGTCAGGTTATTGGCACAAACCGTCAAATATCAACAATGTTGAAACATTTGCAAATGTTAGTTGGATTATCTTAAATGGCGGTAACGCATTCTCATCAATGGGAACAGAAAACAGTAAAGGTACAAAAGTTTTTGCCCTTACGGGAAAAATTAAACGTGGCGGACTTGTTGAAATTCCAATGGGTAAAACACTTCGTGATGTTATTTTTGATATTGGTGGCGGAATTAAGAACAATAAAAAATTCAAGGCAGTACAGATGGGTGGACCGTCAGGTGGCTGTATTCCCGCCGAATTACTTGATACTGTAATTGACTACAAAGCATTGTCATCGACAGGTGCAATTATGGGTTCAGGCGGTATGGTTGTAATGGATGACAGCACTTGTATGGTTGAGATGGCTCGTTTCTTCCTTGATTTTACTGCAAAAGAATCCTGCGGTAAGTGTGTTCATTGTCGTCTTGGCACAAAGAGAATGCTTGAAATTCTCACAAGAATTACAGAGGGTAACGGTAAGGAAGACGATATTGATTTACTCAATGAACTTTGTCTTGCTATTAAAGACGGTGCATTATGTGGTCTTGGACAGACAGCACCAAACCCTGTGCTTACAACCTTAAAATACTTTAAAAATGAATATATTGAGCATATAGTAGATAAAAAATGTACTGCACACGAGTGTACAAATCTTCTTTGTTATGAGATTAAGGCAGATGCTTGTAAGGGTTGTACTCTCTGTGCGAAGAAATGTCCTGTCGGTGCAATCACCGGAACAGTTAAAAATCCTCATAAGATTGATATGGATCAATGTATAAAATGCGGTAACTGTGTATCAGTTTGTCGCTTCAATGCTGTGGAGGTGAAATAATTGAGTATTACATTAACAATCGACGGAAAAAAGATAATCGCAGAAGAAGGCTCAACAATACTCAATGTTGCTTCACAGAATGGTATTAAAATACCTAATCTCTGTTATGATGGCAGAGTAGAGCTTTACGGTGCTTGCGGACTTTGTACAGTTGAGGTAGAGGGTATTCCAAAGCTTCTTCGTGCTTGCTCAACAAAAGTAAGTGACGGTATGGTAGTACATACACAGACAGAAAGAGTAAAGGCATCACGCAAGGTTGCTCTTGAACTTCTTCTTTCTGACCATACTGGTGATTGTGTAGCACCTTGTAGTAAGGCTTGTCCTGCGGGTACAGACTGTCAGGGTTATGTCGGTCTTATTGCAAATGGTGAATATACAGAGGCAGTTAAGCTTATTAAAGAAAAATTACCACTTCCTGCATCAATCGGTAGAATTTGTCCTCATCCTTGTGAAAAACAGTGTCGTAGGCAATATGTTGATGAGCCGATTTCAATTGCATTTCTTAAGAGCTTTGTAGCTGATATGGACTTGTTAGGAGATACTTATATTCCTGAAATCGAACCTGATACAAACAAAAAAGTTGCAATTATCGGTGGTGGTCCTGCAGGACTTACATCAGCATATTTTCTTCGTAAACAAGGTCATAGCGTAACTGTTTTTGAACAGATGCCCCAAATGGGCGGTATGCTTCGTTTCGGTATTCCCGAATACAGACTTCCTAAAGCAGTTCTTGATAATGAAATCAAGCTTATTGAGGATATGGGCGTTGAACTCAAAAATAATGTAAATATCGGCAAAGATATTTCATTTGAACAAATCAAAGAAGACTACGATGCAACACTTGTTGCAATCGGTGC
>JAZSKT010000099.1:0-2462 GCA_045534995.1 Candidatus Fimenecus sp. | reverse complement strand
CTTCAGCCACTTCGACGACTCAACCGTCGAATCTACTACCACCACGGTCATAAACCATAACTTTCTGGTCTTCTTCCTTGTCGATACCGTAAGCCAAAGCTGCTGCTGTTGGTTCGTTAATAATTCTCTTTACATCAAGACCTGCGATTTTACCTGCATCCTTTGTAGCCTGACGCTGTGAGTCTGTGAAATATGCAGGAACTGTAATAACTGCTTCTGTTACAGGAGCACCAAGATATGCTTCAGCATCAGCCTTAAGTTTCTGAAGTGTCATTGCTGAAATTTCCTGTGGAGTGTAGTCCTTACCGTCAATGTTTACTAGATTCTCTCTTCCTATATGTCTTTTGATAGATGCGATTGTTCTGTCAGGGTTTGTGATAGCCTGTCTTTTTGCTACCTGACCAACCATTCTTTCGCCTGTTTTTGAAAATGCAACAACTGATGGAGTTGTTCGAGCACCTTCAGCATTAGCAATAACAACAGGTTCGCCACCTTCGATTACTGCTACACATGAGTTTGTTGTACCTAAGTCGATACCAATTACCTTTGCCATAAATTTATTCCTCCTAAATGGATATATACTAAAATATTATTTACTGATTTCTCAGTTTACTACCTTAACGATTGCGGGACGAATTACTCTGTCACCCATTTTGTATCCTGTTGAGAACACATCTGAAATACTGTTTTCGGGAAGTTCTTCGTCTTCGCCGTGCATTACTGCATTGTGAATATTCGGGTCAAAGCTATCTCCTTTTTCACCGAATGACTCAACACCAAGTTTTTTGAAGGTTTCACCGTACTGATTAAAAATCATTTCGATACCCTTTTTAAATGAGTCAAGGTCCATTACTTCAGCATTCATAGCTCTCATAAAGTTATCATATACAGGTAAAAATTCACCGATTGTTGAAGCCTTTGTATCACCGTAAGCCTGCTCTTTTTCCTTTTGTGAGCGCTTACGGAAATTATCATATTCTGCCATAACTCTCAAAAGTTTATCTTTTGTTTCATTGAGTTCTGCTGTAAGTTTCTCCTCAACAGTTGACTCTGTGTTTTCCACGACTTCTTCAACTGTTTCTTCAGGAGTTACTTTCTTCTTATCTTTTGCCATATTAAATTCCATAGCCTTTCCGGCTACAAATTTGTATAAAACTGGAGCATCACTCCTTGCTGTAGCCGGACAAGGCGTGATGGAAATTTAGTCCATCTCAAAATTTGTTAATTACAAATTTTGAGGGACATACAATCAGATTAGCGTGATTTTTCACGCTAATCCTCCAAGGTGTCTGACATAATACTGCCGACAATTTCTGTTAAATATTTAAGACTTGGAATAAGTCTTGCATAGTCAATTCTTGTTGGACCAATAAGTCCTAATGCACCACTATCCTTACCACCAACTGAATAATGTGAATAAATAAGACTTGAATCCTGAAGTTCACGATAAAAATTCTCTTTACCTATAAGAACATTGGTGTTGTTCTCTGCCTTATGCCCTGCAAACAGGTTTGTCAAAGGCTCACCACGTCTTAAAAACTCCATTAATTCGTAAGCATTTGGATAATCAGTATAGTTAAGTAAGTTTGACTGACCTTCTAAAAGCAACTGTGTTTGTTCGGTTAATTGTGCTAAATCGGAAAGAGTTACAAGTAAAGGTGAAATTGCAAGTGACTTACTGCCTAATGATAATGCAAGAGTCTGAATAAGTGCTATACTTACCTCACTTGCTGATTTACCGATAAAGTGTTTTGAAACTATATTATAAAAGGTTTCAATTAATTCAAGATTTAATTCGCTGTCTGTTCTGCAAACACGACTTTTAAGAATTCCCGATGATGAAAGCATAACCATCATTGCGGTATGAGTGCCAAGAGGAACTAACTCAACTCTACGAATAACTGCATTTTCATCAGTTGGTGTTGTTGAAACAACAGCACAGTTTGTAAGTTCTGCAAGAACCTGACCTGCCTGTTCAAGAATCTGCTGTGGCTCACCGCCTGCATCAGAAAGACGAGCCTCAATAAGTCTTTTTTCGTTGATAGGCAATTCATATCGGTTCATAAGCTTATCAACATAATATCGATAACCCATCTGAGATGGAATTCGACCTGCTGATGTATGAGGTTGGTCAAGGAAACCTAATCGGGAAAGCTCTGCCATTTCATTACGGACAGTAGCAGATGACACAGGGATTTTAGAAAATTCAAGCAAGGTCTTCGACCCAACAGGCTCGCCCGTTGCGATATACCATTCAACAATGGCGGCAAGTATTTTTTCTTTTCTCTCGCTGAGTTGCATCTTGTCACCCCTTTTGTCCTGTTTAGCACTCTCGTGTTTAGAGTGCTAACTCTATTAAATAATATACATTCTTTTCTAAAAAATGTCAAGGAAATATTTGTAAATAATTTGTTAAAACGCAAAATGCAAAATGCAAAGCGCAAAATTTAAGGGGCGCGAGC
>JAZSKT010000015.1:0-2044 GCA_045534995.1 Candidatus Fimenecus sp. | reverse complement strand
AATCAGGCAATTCCTCTGCTGTGAGATAAATGGCTTTTACTGATTTGTTATCATAAATTGCCTTGTTAGATTTCAGTTCAACAACCTTTATATCATCTTCTGTCAATGGTCCATCAACATCAAGAGTTATGAGAGTATCGTTCATATGAAAGCCCACATTGTTGTAACCGAAAAGGCTGTGAATAACACCTGAGACAATATGCTCACCTGTGTGATTCTGCATTCTCAAAAAACGCGTGTCCCAATCAAGCACACAGTTGACTACTTCATTTTCATTAAATGATTTATTGACTTTGTGATAAATGATGTCATTCTTAATCTGCACATCAAGGACATCTGCATCACCTATTTTTCCTTTGTCAGTATCTTGTCCGCCACCCTCAGGAAAAAAGGCTGTTTTGTCAAGAACAACAAAATATGCACCATTTTTTTCTTCACAAGAAACAACCGTTGCATTAAATTCTTTTATATATGAATCATTTTCGTAAAGTTTAATTGTAGGTTCAATCATTTAAAACACCTCTTGATAATTATACTAAATATCAACCACTTTATCAACTATTTGTTTATTGTAATCATTCTTTTATTATGTTAGAATTATTCCACACCACAATAAACACGAGGTAAAATTATGTTTTATTGCGATAATTTAAAAATCAGAGACGAATTCGGCAGAGAAAGAATATTTCGAGGAGTAAATCATTGTATCAAAGAACATAATGCAAACAAATTCCTTATTCGCAGACACCTTTTAAAGAAAAAAGTTTTTAAGGATATGAAATCCATTGGTGTAAATGTTGTCCGTCTTGGAATTACTTGGTCTGCTATTGAGCCACATGAGGGCAAATATAACGATGACTTGATTTCTGCACTCAAAGAATTCATTGACAAATGTGCAAAGCATAATATTTTTGTCATGTTTGATATGCATCAGGATTTGTTTTCACACTTTTTCCACGGTGATGGCGCACCAAAATGGGCTATTGATTCGTCTTATTCTAACCCTCGACAATTTGCTATCTGGGCAGAGGGATATTTCTATATGCAGGGTGTTCAGAATGCTTTTTATGATTTCTGGACTGACAGAAACGGGATACAGACAAAGTTTATTAAAATGTGGTCGTATGTTGCAAATTCACTTTCCGATTGCAAAAACATAATAGGTTTTGACTATTTTAACGAGCCATATATACATAAAGACGGCAGAAAAGTATTCTTAGCTCTTGCTTCAAATGTTATTAAAACCGCTTACGGAAAAGATATTAATTTTGAAAAATACTTCAACAAAAGCAAAGATAAAGTAGGCTTTGCAAAAATGGCTATTAAGATTTATTCTTTTATCCGTACAAAAAAAGGTCTTCACAATCTCCTTACAACAATGGATAGTAAAGAAAAATTTTGTGATGCAATAAGTGGACTTGAAGAATACACAAAGGATTTTAATGCCAACTATTATCAGCCTTTCTTCAACAAAATAAGCAATGAAGCAAATCGAAATGGTGTTTTCAATTTCTTCGAACATAACTATTATTCGAATCTTGGACTTCCCTTTGAAATTGAAAGAAAAGAGAATGACATTTATTCTCCACATGCTTATGATATATTTATCGACTCCCCTCTTTACAATAAATATTCAAGCAATAACAGAGTAAAATGCATTCTTACTGAAATAAGAAAAAATCAGTTAAAAATGAATGTTCCCGTAATTTTCGGTGAATGGGGTGGCTCTGCACCCGGTCACGAATGGCTCAAACACATTGATTTTATTATGGGAGAATTTGAAAAGTACCGTTGGAGCAGTATTTACTGGGGATATGATTTTAAAAAAGATGAACTTACTGAAGTTTTCAACAGACCTTATCCCGTTGCAGTCTGTGGTGATATTGTTGAGATTAAAACTGACAGTAAAAACCGCAAATTTACCTTGAAATGGAATTGCGAAAATGAGTTCCCCGACAATATTTTTACAGAAATCTATATTCCTAAAAAAGGAATTGTAAAATATCCAAACAAAATTGGTAAAAATGAAATTGAAATAGAATAC
>JAZSKT010000209.1:0-10223 GCA_045534995.1 Candidatus Fimenecus sp. | reverse complement strand
TGAAAAAATCAAACTTGCAAAGAGCTTTGGTGACTTGTCAGAAAACAGTGAATATGACGAGGCTATGAATGACCAGGCTAAACTTGAAGCACGTATCAGCGAAATTGAGCACATTCTCAAAACAGCAAAAGTTCTTGATGTTGACTCACTTGGTAACGAAAACGTTCATATCGGTTCAACAGTTAAACTTACAGATAAAAAGAAAAAGACATACACTTACACAATCGTAGGTTTTGCTCAGGCTGACCCTGCTGTTGGTAAGATTTCAGACGAATCACCTGTTGGTAAGGCTCTTATCGGTCACAAGAAAGGTGATAAAGTAACTGTTGAAGTACCAAACGGTACTCTTGAATTCAAAATTGTAGAAATCACAAGATAAGGTGAATAAAATGGCAGATAATATTAAGCAGAATCAGCCTGAACTTGATTTGGGCGAACAGCAGAGAATTCGTCAGGAAAAGCTTAAGGCATTACAGGAAGAGGGCAAGGACCCGTTTGTAATCACAAAGTATGACCAGACACATCACAGTGCTGATATTAAGGAGAATTTCGACGAGCTTGAGGGCAAAACAGTTCGTGTTGCAGGTCGTATGATGTCAAAGCGTGTTATGGGTAAGGCATCATTCTGTAACATTCAGGACTTAAAGGGTAATATCCAGTCATATGTTGCAAGGGATAGCATTGGCGAAGATGAATATAAAGGCTTCAAAAAACTTGATATCGGTGACATTATCGGTATTGAAGGTGAAGTTTTTAAGACAAAAACAGGTGAAATTTCAATTCACGCAACTGCCGTAACACTTCTCTCAAAGAGTTTACAGATTCTTCCTGAAAAGTTCCACGGTCTTACAAATACTGATATGAGATATCGTCAGCGTTATATTGACCTTATTATGAATCAGGAATCAAAGCAGACTCTTATTAATCGTTCAAAGATTATTAGCGCTGTTCGTAAATATCTTGACGGAGAGGGCTTTATGGAAGTTGAAACACCAATGCTTGTCTATAACGCAGGTGGTGCAGCAGCAAGACCATTTGAAACTCATTTCAATGCACTTGATACAGACATCAAACTTCGTATTTCTCTTGAACTTTACTTAAAGCGACTTATCGTTGGCGGTATGGAAAGAGTTTATGAAATCGGTCGAGTATTCCGTAACGAAGGTCTTGACACTCGTCACAACCCGGAATTTACACTTATGGAACTTTATCAGGCATATACCGACTACCACGGTATGATGGATTTGACAGAAAATCTTTACCGTTATGTAGCACAGGAAGTTCTTGGTACAACTAAAATCACATTTAACGGAATCGAAATGGATTTAGGTAAGCCATTTGAAAGAATTACTATGCTTGATGCGGTTAAAAAGTATTCAGGTGTTGACTTTAACGAAATCAATTCAACAGAAGAAGCTCATGCAGTAGCAAAAGAGCATCATGTTGAGTTCGAAAAGCATCATAAGAAAGGTGATATTCTCAATCTCTTCTTTGAAGAATTTGTTGAAGACCACCTTATCCAGCCAACATTCGTTATGGACCACCCAATTGAGATTTCACCACTTACAAAGAAAAAGCCGGAAGACCCGAACTATGTTGAGCGTTTCGAGTTCTTTATGAACGGCTGGGAAATGGCAAATGCTTATTCAGAGCTTAATGACCCAATTGACCAGAGAGAACGTTTTAAGGCTCAGGAAGAACTTCTTGCTCTCGGTGATGAAGAGGCAAATACAACAGACGAGGATTTCCTCTATGCGCTTGAGCTCGGTATGCCACCAACAGGCGGTATCGGTTTCGGTATCGACCGTATGACAATGTTACTTACAGACAGCCAGGCAATCCGCGATGTTATCCTCTTCCCCACAATGAAGCTGTTGGACTAATAAAAACCTCAAAAGCCACGTAATATCAAGGATTTTGAGAGATGTTTAAAATTTCAAAAATAAGTTTTACGACACTTTTACGACAAATCAATATGTGATATAGCAAAAGAGGACAGTTTTAAACTGTCCTCTTTTTTTATAAATGTTTGTTAGTTTCACACATTCGACAGAACCGCCTTTAATTTGTACAATGTAGTTACAAAACTAAAGGAGGCTATTTTATGTCAAAAAACAATTCAATTACTTATCGTCAAGTCGGAGATTATAACATTCCTAATCTCACATTACCACCTGAAGAAACAAATATCAAACTCGGCAAATGGGGGATGTTGCACAAGGACTATTTAATGAAACACAAGCCTGTGGTATTCACAACTCTCTTTGCCCAAGGTAAACTGTGGCAGTATCTTGCTGATATTGACACTCAAGCACAGCAAATGTTTGATAATCTCATTGAGCAAATGAAACAAAAAGAAGGTGTCACCGAACAGCTTAAGGAAGAAAATCAGATGGAGTGGGTGAGACGTATTACAAATATAGAATCAAGAGTAAGAGAAATAATTTATTGTGATTTGATATTTGTATAATATGATAGTACAAATGTATTCGATTTGTTATTTAATTTACTCAAAAATTCAAACAATATTTTATTAATTGTATTAAAAATTTGTCACAAAATGTTGATGAAATTCGATTAATCATATAAGGTTAGTTTAATTATGAGGTGATTTTTTTTGTGTATTAAAAAGACAAACAGTTTATACATAATTGGGAATGGATTTGATATAGCCCATGGAATTGATACAAAGTATTGGAATTTTAGAGTATTTCTCGAAGATAATTATTTGGATTTCCTACTTGAGTTTGAAAAACTTTATAATATTTTCCCTTTGGATAATACAGAGTATGGGTATTCAGAAGAAGTACAAGAACGTTGGAATAAAAATGTGGACAACGAACTTTGGAGTGAGTTTGAAAAATCTGTAGGTGAACCAGATGCATCTTCAATGCTGAATTATTCTGAATGCACAGTTGATGGATTGGACTTGGAATCCGGGCTTATTGGTATTAAAGATACAATGGATGAATATTGGCGTCAAGAATATGGTTACATTAAGAAATTGCAAGAATATACCAAAGAATGGATTGAACAAGTAAGTTTAGAAGATGTTTTACCTAGGAAAAAATCAATTATAAATAACCAAAAAGATTATTTTTTTAATTTTAACTACACGGGCATCTTGGAGCAAGTATATAATGTCGGAAATGTTTTTCATATTCATGGTTGCGTAGCAGATGAAATGGCATCTTCCCCAATCATAGGACATTGCAATAAAGAAATGATTGACTATCATTATAAACTATCAAAAGAAGCTGATGAAAATTTTGATGAAGGTGGTTATAGCATACATAATGCCATAGCAGAATACTTAGAGGCTTGTTATAAAGATACAGAATATCTAATATGGATTAACGATGATTATTTTAATAAGTTGAAAACCGTTGATAATGTTATTGTTATTGGATGGTCAGCTGGAGATGTAGATGTTCCGTATTTAGTTAAAATAAAAGAATCTATACGGGAAGACGCAAAATGGACAGTATATTATTATGATGAAAAAGCAGAAAGGAATTTAAAGGCAGCTTTTGAAAAAACGGGTATAATAAACAACTTCAATGTCGAATTCTTAGATTCAAAAAGATTTTGGGATATGTGAGTTGTGCCTATAAATGCTATTGTTCAAAAGCTTTGTAACTCAAAAGGGATAATGTGATTAGAAAATAAAATTAATCCAAAAATGTGCATCACTTAGTTGTGGTGCATTTTTTCTTTTTTTGACCTCCTTATAAACGAAAAACTATGCTCATACAATAAAAAATACACTATAATTCTTCAAACATATTCATTCTACGAATCATAGGTTGATGTTTTAGCATAAATTTCGTATAATTTATTTGAAAGAAGTTGATTATATGAACCCAGAAAAAACAGGCATTTTTATTGCTATACAACGAAAACAGAAACAAATGACTCAAAAAGATTTAGCTAACAAAATAGGTGTTACAGATAAAGCCATTTCACGTTGGGAAACAGGCAAAGGATATCCCGATATTGAAATTATACCTTCGTTAGCAGAGGCTCTTTCTGTTACTCTTACAGAATTGTTGAATGGTGAGACTGTGCCAAAAGAACAACTTATTTCTGTAGCAGATACAAATTTAAGTTATGTGTGTAACAAAGCCTTACAGAAACGCAAAAAATATATAAGAAGTATCATCGCAATCTCAATCATTGCATTTATCATTGTTGCAATATTGATAGCTTCAAATATATTTTTGATTAATAAATCTAAAGAATTGATAGGTTCTAATAATTGCATCGTAGCAAATGATTATTCATACATTATGTATTACGATGAAAAATATATTCCGTTAAATACAGGCTACATATCAAAAAGTATTCCATCCGAAAATGGTGCGTATGATTGCGTACTTGGTGAGAAATCAGTTTATGAAGTGAAAGTCGATGGTAAAACATTATTAGACAAAATGTTATTTGGTGAATCACTGTATTCTGTAAAAGGTGTAGTAGATGATGATATAATCTATTTAGAAACAGATTATGATTTGCTATCCACACAGTACTATGTGAAAGAAAATAAATATGATTATTACAATCAAATGTTATTGGTTGCTCAACCAATAGATTACTATGTTCAGATAGAACAAAAAGATTTGAATACAAAAAATGTTGCTGTTAGCAGTAGTATTGTACAAGCAATCACAGATGCAAAAAAAGGTGACGTTGTTACAAATGTTAAATGTGGTACTGACCGTAGCAAGGGTGAAGAGTTTATTCCTGTATTAGCATTTGAAGAAAACCATATTTTCTATCAATTTCAGGGTGAACTTCTGTATAAAAACGGAAAGTATTATTGGTATGGATATCAGGGATTACCTGATTATTCTAGTCATCCCTATCTTATAGATGAATCGTATTATAATGAACTTAATAAACTATTTTCATACTTATATGAATAAAAACGAGCAAAATAATCGAATTTTTTTCAGAAAAACACTTGACTGTAAACCTTGTTTATACTTTATAATCACCTTGAAAACAGTCAAAAGGAGTGATTAAGATGAATGTTCAAGACATAGAAAAAGAATTGAATATTACTCGTGCTAACATTCGTTTTTATGAACGAGAAGGTTTACTTTCACCAACTAGAAAAGAAAATGGTTATCGTGATTATACTGATGAGGATATTGCACGACTCAAAAAAATCATTATATTTAGAAAACTTGGACTTCCAGTTGCTGATATAAAGGAGATTTTAAATGGTACGATACAATTACAAGATACAATAAAATCAAATATTACAAATTTAGAAAAGACATTGGACGATTTAAGTGGTTCAATCGATGTGTGTAATGAAATTATTTCAAATAATATCGATGCAAAAGATTTTTTAGAAGAATACTTTTGGGATTTAATAAACAAAAGAGAAAATGAAGGTAAAAACTTCAAAAGTATTTATGGAGATTATTTAAATAAACATCATAAATCAAATTTTATTTTGTTATTCATTGTATGTATTGCACCTTTACTTAATATTCTTTTTGATTACTTTCTCTTAAATGAAAAGCCAGAAATCAAGTCCATAATTCTTGCAATTGTTTGTCTTTGCTTTCCTATATCGTATATTGTTTTCAATTATAGAATTTCAAAAGATTTAGATTTATAATTTATTGTTCATATGGGAGGGTTACGCTATGAAAAAACTACTGTCAGTTTTTATTTCTTTCGTTATATTAACATTATCTATTTCCTGTTGCTTTTCAGCAGTAGCAGAGGGTGTTGATGATTTTCAATATAAAAAAGCAAGTAATGAGTTGCAAGATTTTGCAAAAGAAGTATATGCTTTGACAAGTAGATACGATTCAGATATAGACGATTCTCATAATTCTTCCGAAACCAACGAAGTCATTAATTTTATGGCTTCTGCTTCAATTGAAGACAATATTGATTATGAGTGTTTTGAAACAAACAGATTAATTGTATATTCGGATGAGAAGTTTGAAACTTACGGTGCAATTGAACATCTCTCGGGATATGAAGATATGCATTTGCTCCAATATAAAAATCTTGAAGATACAATTAACGCATATTCATATTTATCAAAAGAAAAGAATATTGATTCTGTTGAACCCGATGTTATTGTCGAGTTAAATGAATTTGAAGAAGAAACTATAGAGGAAACAAACTATATCAATTATCCACACGATACAAGTATAACTCCATCCTGGGGATATGAGCGTATACAGACTTATGATGCGTTTCAGTACATTTTACAGCACAAAGCTCTTGAAGATTTACCTGAAATTGTTGTTGGAATAATTGATGACGGAGTTAATACTGGAAACAAATATTTTGATGAAAGATTAATTTCTGCTTATACATTCATTGGTACAAATCCATACAGGTCAAATAACGGTCATGGTTCACAAGTTGCAGGAGTAATTTTAGAAAATACTTTACCAAATGTTAAAATAATATCATACCAAGTTTTTGAAAGAAACAAGAAAGCATCAGCTAGTTTGATCAGTCTTGCAGAAGCACAAGCTGAACTTGATAAGGTTGATATTGTAAATAGTAGTTATGGCTATGAACATGTAAACGGCGAAACAGCTAATTATAATTATACAAATATACAAGACAATGGCTACTTACAAATTGCTGGTGCGGGAAATAATAGTTCAAACATTTTATTTTCTCCTGCATCTACTCCAAACACAATAAGCGTTGCTAGTATAAAAAGCGATGATAATCTGGCAAGTCATTCAAACAGAGGGCAGTGGGTCGATGTTGCCGCACCCGGTGCTAACATTTCATCACCAATTACATCTTCCGAAGGAAAAACATCTATGTGGAGCGGAACATCTTGTGCAACACCTTTTGTAGTTTCTGTTTGTGCAATGATTATGACACAATACCCTTCCTTTTCTAATTCACTTGTTGCAGATGTATTATTTAAATCGTGCGACAAATCCGACATTAATGTTTATCATGGAATTGTTAATATGTTTAACGCAGTTACATACTATGATGCTGATGCTCGACAGACAGCCATGCCACAGTTCAGTTTAGAGGCACAACCAGAAAACAATCAATTTTACGCTGAAACTCAATACGTTGAACTCACCTGTTCAGATGATAATGCAAAAATATACTACACATTAGACGGAACTATTCCAAGCAAAACAAACGGTACATTATATACTGAACCGATTGAAATTTCAACCACAACAAGTATATATGCCGTTGCATATACAGATAAGTATTTCAAAAGTGAGGTTGCAAAAAGAACTTTTCTCGTGCGAATACCACTTTCGGATTATCCAAATGAAAATGGTTGGCATATTCGTGACAATGGTATGATTTGGGGATATAGCGGTGCTGATATGGACTTAATTGTTCCAGAAACAGTACTTGGAATTGAAGTAAAAGGTATTGAAAGTGAAGCATTTTCAGAACAAGCATATATTAAGTCAATCATTATGCCTGAATGTCTTACTGTAATTGAAGATAAAGCTTTTTATAAATGCAATTCATTGACATCATTAGTTGCACCAGGAATAACAGATATAGGTGCATCTGCATTCTACGGTTGTGGGAACCTTGACGAAGTTTACTTGCCAAATTTACAAACAATTGAAAAGAATGCATTTCGAGCAACTGGAACAATAGATGGTTTTCCGTTTGAGAACTTGAAAAAAGTTCCTACAATGTCTTTCTATGGTTCTGATGTTTATAATGTTAATCTTGAGAATGCTACATCAATTCAAGGTTCTGCTTTTGCGTACTGTACATCATTGACTGAAGTTTCAATTCCAAAAGTTGATACAGAAACCGATATGGGTACTTCTGTATTTATAAACTGTCCTATGCTTGAAATAGTAAAATTTAAAGAAAATACTATTTGTATTCCTGAACACACATTCAATGGTTGCAATTTCTCTTCGTTGGATTGTTTTGACACAATTGAAACTATTGCTGATAATGCTTTTTCAAATAATGATGCATTAACTGATATAACAATGAAATCTGTAGAGTACATCGGCTCATCTGCATTTGAAAACTGTCAAAATTTAACAACTGTAGTTCTTCCAAGGATTGTATATGTTGACTACGAAGCATTTAAAGATTGTTCTTCATTAACTTCGCTTACTTTGTCTGATTGTGTTGAAGAAATAGGTTCTGATGCTTTTAATGGTTGTGAAAATCTAAAATATCTTTTAGTGAATGGCGAATTACGTTTATATGGTAATGTATTTGCAGGAAGTAGTGTTGAAAGATTAGAAATGAGTGGTATTCGTGTAGCAGATAGCTTACCAATCGTTGAGAATAGTATTATTGCAATGCCATCAACTTTCTATGAATGCAAAGAAGATACTAAAGGAAGAAATTATAATATTTATGGCACAAGTGGAACTTATGCAGAAGAATGGGCAAAAGAAAACGGACATACATTCATTAACATTTACCAAGATACTGCAATTCTTAAAGATGTTCCAATGGAATACACAGGAAATGGTGAAATTCTTTCACCTGATGTGATTGGTTTTAATAGGACTTACCAATGGTATAGCAATACTGAACCAAATAACACAACAGGAACCCCGATTGAAGGTGCTACAAACAAAGAATTCAATCCTGCAGAATATCCTGATGCACCTTACTATTATTGTGTTGTCACAAGTACGGACAAAGGTTGTGACCCGATTGAAATTCGCACAGGCATCACAGAAAACAAAGTAATGCATATTCATACTGAAGAAGAGATTCCTGCAGTTGCTCCAACTTGTACTGAAACAGGACTTACAGTAGGTGTGAAATGCTCCGAATGTGGTGAAATCATTACAGCACAACAGGAAATCCCTGCACTCGGACATGATTATAACTCCGTCGTAGTTTCACCAACTTGTACAGAACAAGGCTACACCACTTACACTTGTGAATGTGGGGATAATTATGTTGATGATTATGTAGATACCACAGGTCACGCAGACAACGATGGTGATGGATATTGCGATGAATGTAGTGAAACAGTTGAAGTAGAAAACCCACCGGATGATTGTGACTGTGGTTGTCACAAATCAGGAATAAGAAAAGTCATTTACATTATCATTCTCTTCTTCCAACGCCTTTTAGGTTTAAATAAAACTTGTGATTGTGGTGTAGCACACTATTAATCCCACATTTATTTAAATGTAATGAAGAGTTAAAACTAAATAACTAATATACAAATCAAGCACCAATTATTACGTTGGTGCTTGATTTCTGTTTCCCCTCATATTTATTATTTGTATTTTACTATAAAACCTGTTTGAAAACTATCTTAAATTTTTAATTACTATATTTTTTACAACCTCTTGAGTTCGCTTATTAAATGCTTCTTCAATATAATCTTGAGGAGAAGTCTTAAAATCTGACCATTTAACCAAAACACAATATCTATCTTCCTCTTTCCAAGCGCATCCATCATGTGGTTCACAATAATAATTCCTGCTGAATTCACGTATTACTGTATCGTCATCAATTGCTACATAATTGTGATTGCATCCACACTTATCACATTTATATGTACCTTTGTATATCTTCTCATACATATCCGGTAATACAATTCCTAATATTCCATTTCTTGTATTACCTTTACCGTTATACAATGAAGCCTGCAATTCTCTTTTTATGAAATAGTTTTTATCTCTTCCATAGAAATCTGTTCCTTCTTTTTCGGAAGAGTGCTGACCTATAAGAAATATAGTTACGGTAGAGTCACACAAATAATCTTTTCGTATTACTTGCATTACGTAATCCCCATCTTCACTATTTATAACTCTGTCAAGAGATTTATCAATGCATTCGTTTTCACCTAACAAGTCAATAGTTTCTTCTTGATAATCCTTGTCTTCTTTTTTGTAACTTATAAAGCATTTATGTCCCATAATCATTCTCCTCTAACAAATCGATTATAAACCATATATTGAAACTTCGTCACGTCTTCCAGTGTAAACAACGATATGTATATCTGTGTTTATAAGGTGTTTATTAAAACGCAACGCACTTATCATATATTCTAATAACTCTCGTTCTTGTTTCTTATTGATTAGTCCGTGTGTGCCTATGATTGGCATATAAATAGGAATCTTTTGTGACCTTGTATTACAGTATTCTATTAATGATTGAATTGTAGTGATATATTCTTTATCTGTTGTTTCTGCATGTAAGTCTTTATTAAATGCGGACATTCCAAGAAAAAAGTAAGTTATGTTATC
>JAZSKT010000107.1:0-3356 GCA_045534995.1 Candidatus Fimenecus sp. | reverse complement strand
TCAGATGCAGGCATAATAAGACTGCTGATAGTCTTTACTCCTAAAGCCATCTGAACAAGGGAATAAACAAATCCCGTTACAAGTCCTTTAGCTATTCCATACTTCCAACCTACGAGTACAACAGGCAACATACTGACGATTGTAATCTGACCGCCAAAAGGCATTTCAGGGATAATCATTTTCGCAACAAGTTCCAAAACTGCTGCGAGAGCAATCATTACTGCACTTTCCACAAGCCAATATAGTTTTTTCTTTTTCATTCTCTTTTACCTCCAAATAAAAAAATTCAGCCAAGGAATACCGCAAGGCTGAATGAAAATTTCCTACGCCGGCATTATCCGTATCAGGTTCAATGGTCAGAAGCAGTTTAGCTTCAATCTCAGCCGAC
Organism: Candidatus Fimenecus sp.; assembly: GCA_045534995.1. GTDB lineage: Bacteria > Bacillota > Clostridia > Oscillospirales > Acutalibacteraceae > Fimenecus. Next base: position 2,968 of record JAZSKT010000107.1, on the reverse strand, counting down.
TTTACCGTCAGCACCCATATACTATATTTACTTGGCTGATTACATTATACACCTACCAAATCAATTGTCAAGCATAAAATGTTTTAATGAAGAATATCTCAACTGCGTTTTATTATTTTCAATCATACTGTTCAGACATCCTGTTGTACCAACAAGGATAAGTAATTTTTTCGCTCTTGTTACTGCTGTATATAAAAGGTTTCTATAACAAAGACGATTGTTTACTGAAATTACAGGCATTATTACAGCATCAAATTCACTACCCTGACTTTTATGTACAGTAACGGCATAAGCAAGTTCTATTTCCTGAAGTTGTTCTTTTGAATATGTTGCTCTTTTGCCTGCAAAATCTATTATAACAGCATCACGGCGCATGTCAATGCTCTCAATAAAGCCTATATCACCGTTGAATATTCCATCACCCTCGTCATCAATAGACTCCCAATGGATATTGTAATTATTACGAGTTTGCATAACCTTGTCGCCTTCACGGAAAAGACGATAACCTGTATTATACTCTTTTTTGTCTGATGAAGGTGGATTGATTGCTTCCTGCAAAACAACATTAAGATTAAATGTTCCTGTATCGCCTTTTTTTGACGGACAAAGCACTTGAATTTGTGTTGCAGGGTCAAAAAAATAAGCATTAGGTAATCTTGTTGTGGAAAGTTCCTTTATGGTGCGAACTGCATCTAAAGGAAAATTTCGTTGCAGTAAATAAAAGTCGCCTTCTTTATTATCGGTTTCAATTTTTTCTCCATTGACAATGGCATGAGCATTTTTTACAATATTGCTCTCCATAGATTGACGAAAGATTTCCTTTAATTGGACAACGGGAATAAGACCACTTTCAATTAAATCCTTAAGCACATTTCCCGGACTTACTGACGGAAGTTGGTCGCTATCGCCTACCATAATAAGTCTGCAACCAAATGGTAACGCATCTAAAAGACTTGAGAAAAGGAAAATATCGACCATGGACATTTCGTCAACAATTATTGCCTGACAATCAAGAGGATTACGAAGATTTCGTTTGAAAACAGGCTTATCACCTTCGCCCCATTCAACTTCTAATAGTCTATGAATAGTCGTTGCAGTTCTGCCTGTGGTTTCTGTCATTCTCTGTGCCGCACGACCCGTTGGTGCGCAAAGAGCAATATCGAGAAAGTCCTTTTCAAACATATTTATGATTCCGTTTAAGGTTGTTGTTTTACCTGTTCCCGGTCCACCAGTAAGAATAAGCACGCCCCGATTAACCGCAGTTATAATGGCTTCTTTCTGCAATTCTGCAAATTCAATATTACATGCTTTCTCAATTTTATCGATATATTTAGCAACATCTATTGGATTTTCAGGGGGGAATTTAAGTAACACCTTAAGTCTGTTAGCAATTCCTTTTTCGGCGTGGTATGCTTCCGGCAGAAAAACAAAGTCTCTGTTATCAATTTTTTGAATAACAACTCTACCCGTTTTAACAAGGTTTTCAATTGATATTTCAATATTTTCTCTTGTTTCATTTAACAAACTTCCTGATGGCACAAAAATCTTTTCAAGCGGAAGACAGGTATGACCATTGTTATAATTGTGTCTTATAACGTAAAGAATCCCTGCCTCTGTTCGATATTTTGGTTCAGGTTTATTTGGTAGCATTTCAGCAATTTGTTCAGCGCGTTCAAAGGAAATTCTTTTTTCACCTTCGCAAAGTATGTATGGATTATTCTCAATTATTTCAACAGCACTATTGCCCAATTTATCAAAGGCAATTAGACATTCATTAGTGTTAAGTCCATATTTTGAAAGATTAATAATGAGTGTTCTTGTTGAGGATTGGCGACAGTATTCCTTACCTATTTTCTTTGCTTTTTCAACAGAAATGCCTTTAATTTCCGCAAGTCTTTCAGGTTCATTTTCAAGAATATCAAAGGTTTTTTCACCAAATTTATCTACTATTTTCAGAGCTGTTGATTCCCTGATGCCTTTTATAACACCGCTTGCAAGATAATGGTATAAATCTTCAACAGTTTCAGGTAAAAGAGCATTACAGAATTCAGCTTTAAACTGCCTTCCGTAAACAGAATGGTAAACATAGTCACCTACTAATTCAACTTTGTCACCCATTTTCAAATCAGGTGCTGTACCGACAACAGTGAGTTCCTCATCACCTGTATCGACAACAAAAACTGTATAACCATTCGTATCGTTACGGAAAGTTATATCAGTCACTGTTCCTTTCAACTTGATTTTTGCTTCAAATTCGTCCATCAAAATAGTCCTTTAAATAATCGTTTTTAACATAATAAATGCCATTACATTCCTTACAAATTTCTAAAAGCTGTTCTTTTTCATTTTCATCAATTCCATAATCAAGAACGATAATTTTACTGTGAATATCTTCACCAAAAAGATTCAATCTCATTCGCATACCGTATGCTTTTTTGCGAATTTGTGTTGATGATTTGTCACAAGGAATAATAACATAATAATCATTGTTACATGGCGGTACTAATAATTTTAACATAATCATATAACAAAATGCAACTGTTCCGAAAAGTATTAGAACAACAAAAATAGACCATATAATTGAATCGAGCATAAAATCACCTCATCACATTATATGGTCTAAAATTTATTCTGTTAGAAAATCCTTTGGTTAATGAAGTATTAAAGTTTTGTTGATATTAAAAATTTAAAATAATGAGTAAATCTATAAGCCGAGTTCTGTCGTTTAAGGCAATTATCTATCTGCGATATGTGTTACCACATACCTGAAGCCATCCGTCGGAGTATCTGCCCAGCTGACAACTCCAGTCGATGTTGCATCGGGTAGGGTTTGCTCGGCCGTTACATCTCTGCAACGCCGGTGAGCTCTTACCTCACCTTTCCACCCTTACCGTAAAAACGGCGGTTATTCTCTATGCACTTTCCCTAAGGTCACCCTCGGCGGCCGTTAGCCGTTACCCTGCTGTAT
>JAZSKT010000241.1:0-3373 GCA_045534995.1 Candidatus Fimenecus sp. | reverse complement strand
CAAAGAGTCAGGTTCTTATTGTATAAACAACAAGGTTTCGGGGTACCCGTCCGCATTTTCAATGCGTTGACGGGTCGGGTTCTTATTGTATAAACAACAAGGTTCTGGGGTACCCGTCCGCATTTTCAATGCGTTGACGGGTCGGGTTCTTATTTCGATTTCGGTTTTGTAATAAACGAAACTACAAGTCCGCAAACCATTGCAACGGTTATCCCAACTGACGCGGACGATAAGGGACCTGTCAGAATACCTAATGCACCATCCTTACGAATTGCCTCTTTTGTTCCCTGAACGAGAGTATTGCCAAAACCTGTCAACGGTACAGTTGCTCCTGCTCCTGCCCACTCAACCAACGGCTGATAAACTCCAAGTCCACCGAGAATTACACCGATTACAACAAAGGAAACAAGAATTCGTGCAGGTGTAAGCTTTGTATAATCACTGCGGAGCTGACCTATTACGCAGATAAGTCCGCCAACTAAAAATGCTTTTAAGAAATCCATTAAAACTCCTCCTGCAAGTATTATGTGGGAGTATTCTTTTTTTTATTCAAAAAAATCGCACTTCAAATGGAGTGCGAAGATATTATTCGTTATTCATTTTTGCAGTGTTGATGGAGGAAATTAAAAGTTTCTTGACTTCAACACATAATTCGAGTATTTTTTTATCTTCATAATAACCACTTTCAATAAGCAATTCAATCCAATACTCGCTCTCGCTACATTCCTTAAGAGCAATCTGAAGTTTTGCAATAAAGTCAGCTTTACTGTGACCGTAAAATGCTTCTCGAATATTTGCACCCACAGATGTTCCTGAACGAATTAACTGATTGGTCAGAACGGTTTCCTTTTTATTTTGTTTAACTAAATTGCACATCTTAATTATTTCAAGTGCAAATATTTTTGATTTATCCATAAGAGGACTGTTTTTCATTTTGTATCTCTTCTTCAATACTTATTCACTATTACTTCTTACTTATTACTTCCAAAAATCGACCCAAAGGATTAGTGAAAAGTGAATAGTGAAGAAGTAATAAGTAAAAATCGACAACCTTCTGTTGAAGCTTGTCGATTTTTGGTGCCGGTGACCGGGGTCGAACCGGTACGGTATCGCTACCACTGGATTTTGAGTTTTGTAAAGAGTTTTTTATAATGTTTTTACTTGTAACATATAAAATTAGTAAACTCCTTTATTTATCAATGAAAATTAACTGTAATAAGTATAATATGAGGCAAAAACTTATACTTATCAAACTTATTTACATTTTAACTCTTTGTTAGAAAAGTGTTAGAAAATAGTAAAAGATATACACGCCAAACATTTATGTTGGCGTGTATATTTCTATATGCTTAAAAAGTAGTTGCGTGTAGGTCGTTCGGTGGGTACGGATGCAGTAAACTAATTGCGTGGCAGACACTAACCCCCGTATTTAGCATCTAAAATAAGAAAGCACCCGTTAGGGTGCTTACCGATTGTGCCTTGTATATGGGACTAACTGTTCTCAGTCACTATAAATGCACTATGTCACTAAATATTAGCAGACACTACGCCATTATTTAGCAACGCCTTGCACAAGGGACTAACTGTTCGCAGTCACTACAAACGCGACCATACACTATTTGATTTCAGTTGTAACTCTTATTGCTTTACCAAAGATAATAATATCTTTAATATTGATATTTTCACAAGTAAATTCATTGTTTATTGGCATAAGTGTAAGTGTTTTTTTATTATCACTAACAACAATTTTTCTTGCAAAAACTTTACCTTTATTTTTTGCTTTTCCAAAACAAATAATATCACCCGTTTTTAATTCATCAATTGTTTTGTACTCAATTTGCACTTGGTCACCTTTGCGAATTTGTGGGAACATTCCGTCATCACTCATTGGTAATCCTAAATTTTGCGTGATTTCTTGTTTGATATTAAAATCGTCACCTTTTTGTATTGCCTTTATATGACCTGTGCCATATTCTTTTGTTATTTTTGTTGCCATATTTTCTTTGACTACTTCAAAAATAAACTGTGACATTGGCATATTCTCAATGGCTTTTTCAAGTTCTTTTTGTTGTTGTGATGTGATTTTATTTTCAAAAATCCCCATTGTTATTGGTGCAACCATTTTTTTGAATTGATTAAAGAAATCTGTAATAATTTTAGGTGATTTATCCAAATACGCCTCAACTATCAAACATTCTTCATACTTTGCACCACACGCCTTTGCAAGTGCTATTGACACTTTGTCTGACGGTGCTTTGTTGTTTTTGTCGTTTCTTAACTTACTTATGTAAGTTGTTGTAATATCAACACCATATTCACTGCATTTATCTGCGATTTGTTTTACTGTCAAACCACTGTCGTGAATTAAGATGTTTAGCATTTCTGTATATGCCATATACCCACCACCTTTTGTTACATAATAACACATAAAAACTTTTTCGTCAACCCCTTGACAAACTTGTCACTATCTGTTATATTCTACTATGTAAAGTGATTAGTCACTATGTAGACTGATTTGTCACTCGCAAACCTGCTTTACAGTGCTTTGCACACCCTTGCGTGTCGTTTACGACTGCAAGGGGTGGCGGTCAGGTGCTTACTTGACTAACTATCAATTTACGGTAAATAAATTATTACGAAAGGAGTAAAAGAAAATAAATAACTTATCAAAAGACATTAGTTACTTAAGTTTTTTAGATAAGTTAAAAGCCCCATTATACAAGTATAATCAATCTATTGTAAAAGAAATAGGTTATGGTGATTGTAAAACGCTTAAAGTCACTACAATGAATGTTTTAAGGACATCAGGTCTTGATGTTGAAAAGAAAAAACAATATACTCGTTGTACTGTGAACGAAAAGAAATTGAGCAATAATATAACCCGTGCAAGAAATAAAATTTACGAGTTGGCGTGTTGCAATCCTTGGGACTTGTTCGTTACATTTACGCTTGATAAAGAAAAATATAATCGTTCAGACCTTAATAAGTTTAATAAGGATTTGAAACAATGGTTTCTGAATTATGGCAAAAAGTATGGAATTAAAATTGCATTTATACTTATCCCCGAGTTACACAGTGACGGACAGTCTTGGCATATTCACGGTTTATTATATGGCTTACCTATATCACATTTACATCAATTTGAAATCGGTGACACTATGGGGTCAAAGGTAGCCGAAAAAGTAAAAAATGGTGATGTTGTCTACAAGTGGACACCATACGAAAATAAATTTGGTTGGTGTGTTCTTGAACCAATAAAAAACCACGAAGCAGTATGCAAGTATATTGTTAAGTATATCAACAAAGTCTTAGGAAGACGCCTTACAGCGCGTACCCCTCATCTTTACTCACATAGCAGAAATCTAAACCCACC
>JAZSKT010000251.1:0-3266 GCA_045534995.1 Candidatus Fimenecus sp. | reverse complement strand
GGTGTAACCTTACCAACAAGGATATCACCCGAATGAACCTCAGCACCAACACGGATAATACCGGTTTCGTCAAGGTCCTTAAGAGCATCCTCACCTACGTTTGGAATATCTCTTGTAATGTCTTCAGCACCGAGTTTTGTTTCTCTTGCTTCGATTTCATATTCTTAAATATGAACTGATGTATAAACGTCATCTCTTACGAGTTTTTCATTAATGAGAACAGCGTCTTCGTAGTTATAACCTTCCCATGTCATAAAGCCGATAAGAGCATTTTTACCAAGGGAGATTTCACCGTTTGATGTTGCAGGACCATCAGCGATAACTTCGCCTGCTTCGATTTCCTGACCTATTGAAACAATAGGACGCTGGTTGATACATGTACCCTGGTTTGAACGCATAAACTTAATAAGTTCATAATTATCAACTTCACCATCAGCAGTTGTGATAGCAATAGTCTTTGCATCCATCTGAGTAACTGTACCTGCACGCTTCGCAAGAACAACTGTACCTGAGTCAACAGCTGCCTTGTATTCCATACCAGTACCAACGATAGGAGAATCTGTCTTGAGAAGCGGAACAGCCTGACGCTGCATGTTAGAACCCATCAAAGCACGGTTTGCGTCGTCGTTTTCAAGGAATGGAATCATTGCAGTAGCAACTGAAACAACCATCTTTGGAGAAACGTCCATAAAGTCTGCTTCTGTTGTAGCAACTTCAATGAAGTTATCTCTTTGACGAGCTGTAAGCTTTGCATTGATGAATTTGCCGTTTTCGTCGAGAGGCTCATTAGCCTGAGCAACAATGTAGTTATCCTCAACGTCTGCTGTCATATATTCAACTTCACTGAGAACTGTACCTGTTTCTTTATCAATTCTTCTGAATGGAGCTTCGATAAAACCGTACTTATTAATTCTTGAGAAAGTTGCAAGGTATGAGATAAGACCGATGTTAGGACCTTCAGGAGTTTCGATAGGACACATTCTGCCGTAGTGAGAATAGTGAACGTCACGAACTTCGAAACCTGCACGGTCACGAGAAAGACCACCAGGACCGAGTGCTGAAAGTCTTCTCTTATGTGTAAGTTCTGCCAATGGGTTTGTCTGGTCCATGAACTGAGAAAGTGGAGAAGAAACGAAGAATTCCTTAATAGCAGCCATAACAGGACGGATGTTGATAAGAGCAACAGGAGTAACCTTATCAGGTTCCTGACCCTGAAGAGTCATTCTTTCCTTAACAACTCTTTCCATTCTTGCAAAACCAATTCTGAACTGATTCTGAAGAAGTTCACCTACTGAACGGATACGACGGTTTCCAAGGTGGTCAATGTCATCAGTAACACCGATACCTGAAGCCAAGCCGTTAAGATAGTTGATTGTTGCAAAAATATCTTCAACAGTAATGTGTTTTGGAATAAGGTCATCTGCACGAAGAATCATTTCCTCTTTAAGTGCTTCCTTATCGTCACCACATTTGTCGAGAACTTCCATAAGAACTTTGAAGTTAACCTTTTCGTTAATAGAGATTTCTTCAAGTTCGTCTTCAGTAAACATAGGAACATACTCAAGAGCATCAACCATGCCGTTTGAGAATACCTTAACTTCCTTACCGTCAACATCGAGGATTACAGTATCTACACCTTCCTGCTCGATTCTGTAAGCAAGTTCTTCACTGATAGTGTCGCCTGGCTCTGCCATGATTTCACCTGTAAGGTTACTTACAACAGGTTCTTTAACTGTCTTGTCAGCAATACGAGAAGCAATACCAAGCTTTTTGTTATACTTATATCTACCTACTCTTGATAAGTCATATCTGTGAGCATCAAAGAAAAGGCCGTTAAGGTGAGCCTGAGCAGTTTCAAGTGCAGGTGGTTCACCTGGACGAAGCTTTTTATAAACTTCGATAAGAGCCTGTTCAGTATTAACAGTTGTATCCTTTTCCAAAGTAGCCTCAATTCTGTCGTCATATCCGAAGAATTCACGGATTTCGTCATTTGAACTAAGACCTAATGCACGGATAAATGTAGTGATATAAATTTTTCTGTTTTTATCGATTCTTACATAGAAGAGGTCGTTTTGGTCTGTTTCGTACTCAAGCCAAGCACCACGGTTAGGAATTACAGTTGTTGTGTAAAGTTCCTTACCTGTCTTATCATGAGTCATTCCGTAATACACACTTGGTGAACGCACGAGCTGTGAAATAATAACACGCTCTGCACCGTTAATAACAAATGTACCACTGTCTGTCATCAGTGGGAAATCGCCCATATAAACTTCGTTTTCCTTGACCTCGCCTGTTTCCTTATTGAAAAGACGTGCTGTAACTCTGAGAGGAGCAGCATACGTAGCATCCCTCTCTTTACATTCCTTGACAGTGTACTTTGGCTTATCGTCCATACGATAATCAACAAAAGTCAATTCGAGATTTCCTGTGTAATCGGTGATAGCATCGATATCACGGAACACCTCTTTAAGTCCTGTTTCAAGGAACCACTTGTATGAATTCTTCTGTACCTCGATAAGATTAGGCATCTGCATAACCTCATTGATTTTTGAGAAACTCATACGGGTATTTCTGCCAAGTTTTACCGGTTTGACATTTACCATAGGGCTTATCACTCTCCGTTCGTTTTTTTATTCCTGAGCCTCACATCTATATACATAGTATATAAGGCGTGGAGATTACTAAATTAAAGTTGTTTTACGCCTTGATTTTCGTATCAATTTATGGTAAAATTCTTTTTACGAAAAATGCTCCAGCGTATACAATTCCATTTTAATAGCAGTTTATTATTATAAACAAGTCAAGTCAATATGTCAAGACTAATTTATAAAATTTAAAAAATATTTTCATATATAAAATAGAAGGATGTTTTTATGAAGAATTATAACCGTTTAATTTTATCTGCAAAGGCAGTTGCCGTATTTAAAAATGTAATAAATGACAAGGGTATCCAGTCATTCTTAAAGTTGCTTGAATGTGACGGAACAAATGAAAAGGAATTTTTGTCACTTTATTCTGACTTTATTTCAATTCTTTATGAAAAGACTGACGACTTCTGTGAATACATCAACACACTTTTGCAAGACGATGAAAATATATATGTAAAAGAATCTGCAAAAGGACAGGCTTCTCCCCTACTTCACAAAGCACTTGAAAACGAGTTAAATTTCTTTGAAGAGCTTACAAAAATAACTTGTGATGATATAAAATCAATAATCAATACCGACATTTATCTTCCCGAATGGAAAAACAGTAGTCTTTCCGTT
>JAZSKT010000128.1:0-6337 GCA_045534995.1 Candidatus Fimenecus sp. | reverse complement strand
GATAGTGCTCTTGCTGCCGTTGGTGCAGTAGGTCCAATGAGTGGTTTGCTTGTGGGACTTGCTATGGGCTTAACAGATGGTTTTTCGATTCCTGTTGCACATTCCTTTGGTGCAGGTGACAAAAAACTTACCAACCATTATGCAGGAAATGCAATTTCTTTAACGATTATTGCAACTGTTATTATGACGGTAATTTCATTTGTACTTATGAAGCCTATTTTACGACTTATGGGTACACCGTCAGATATTTTTAATGATGCATATACCTATGTTATAATTAATTATCTTGGTATGTTCACAAGAACAATTTATAATGTTCTTGCCGGAATTCTTCGTGCATTAGGGGATAGTAAATCTCCTCTTATGTTTTTATCGGTTTGTGCAGTAGCAAACGTTTTTTTGAATTATGTTACGATTGTACCACTTAAAATGGGAGTGGCTGGTGCAGCAATATCTACTGTGCTTGCACAATTCATTTCGTGTGTGATGTGCATAATATATGTGAGAAAAAGAAAAGATATCCTTAACATTACACGCGAAGATTTTAAACTTAAGAAAACAACTTCTGTATTGATGCTTGAAATGGGTGTTCCAAGGTCATTACAGTATTCTATAACAAGTGTTGGTTCAATGGTGCTTCAGACAACACTTAATACTTATGGTTCGAACTATGTAGCAGGTTGGACAGTGGCAAATAAGCCTGAACTACTTGCTAATATACCACTTTCTGCAATCGGTGTTGCTTGTGCAACATTCTCGGGTCAGAATTTCGGTGCAAATCGGATGGATAGAGTCCGCAAAGGAGTTCGTAGTGCCATTTTATTTTCAGGAAGTATTTCGGTGATAATGTCAACGATTCTGTTCTTCTTTGGCGATGATATTTCAAGAATATTCCTGGATAGTAACAATTTTGAGGCAATAACTGCTTCAAAAACTTATTTACAGACAATTGCAATATTCTATTTTGCTCTTGCAGTATTGTTTGTGTTCAGAAACGCTTTGCAGGGAATTGGAAAAAGTTATGTTTCAATGATGGCAGGTGTTGCAGAATTGTTTGGAAGAATAATTGCAGCATTGATTCTCTCAAAGTTTTTTGGATTTGTTGGTGTGTGTCTTGCGTCGCCATTTGCGTGGATTTTGGCGGATGTGCCTTTGTTGATAATTTATTATCTAAAGGTTATAAAAAGAAAGGATAAAGAATGTTTAAAAGAATAGTTGCCATTTTACTTGTATTATCAATTGTATTTACTGTATCGGCCTGTGGTGGAATCTTTGAAGAACCTACAACAGAGCCTGCAACGGAAACCACAACTCAGGTGCCGACTGTCACCGTAACAATTCCCGAGGGATATACTCTTGTTCGTATCTCCTGGCTTTTAGAGGAAAAGGGTCTTTGCACGTCAGAAGAGTTTATTGAGGCGTGTCAGACATATTACCAGTGGCTTGATGTCACTCAATATCCGTTCCTTAACGACCTGCAAACTGCAGAGAATGTATGTTTTTATCTTGAAGGTTATTTCTTTCCGTTGACTTATGAAATTCCCGAAACAGCAAGTGTTCAGGACATTATTATAATGTTCCTTAACGGCACAAAAAAGCAATTTGACAATACTTTTATGACAATGGTGCAGCAAAGCGGATATTCACTTCACGAAATTCTTACTCTCGCTTCAATTATTGAAAAAGAAGCAAAACTTGATGAACAACGATATATGATTTCATCAGTTCTTCACAACAGACTGCAAGTGGGAATGAAAATTCAGTGTGACCCGACGATTAAATATTGTAATGGTGTAATCAAGGTGATTTATCCTGATGAATATGAGTATTTTTCGACATTTTATGACACATATCAGTGCCCAGGACTTATGGCAGGGCCAATTTGTAGTCCCGGTATGATGTCAATTGATGCAGCGCTGTCACCTGAGGACACAGGATACCTTTATTTTGTTGTTGGAACAGTTGAGCCTTATGAGGCAAAATATTCCGAAACCTTTGCAGAGCATAATGCTTTCTGGCAAGCAAATAAAGACAGACTTACAGGAGCATAAAAAAGCACGTACCAAAAGGTACGTGCTTTTTGCTATATGAAATTAAAAAATACTATGAATAATTGAATAGTATATAGAGGAATCATAACCATATGATATACTACCAAAGAGTATTGGAAAAAGAAATAGTAAAACATTTGCAAGAATAGAAAAAACTATTCCGATAATGAATCCGATAAGTGCAAATTTACCATAAGCTTTTGCAGAAACAGGCTTATCATTCATATTGATTAAATAAAGAATAAGACCAAGTAAAGGAATGAATAAACAAAGAAATTTCAATCCCCCCGATGGTTTGTCGTTAGCAGAATTGTAATTTGTTGCATTGAATTTAGTTCCGCATTTAACACAGATAACAGCTCTTGGGTCACATGGATTTCCACAAGTAGAACAATACTTAAACTGAGGAGCACCGTAAGGATTTGAGTTGCTATTATAATTAGCATATGGATTGTTATTTGTAAAAGGAGTTGTATTATTGAAGGTATCTTCAATTAAATCAGCACCGCAATTTGCACATTTAATTAACATATTATCTTCATAAACAGATGAACAGTTAGGACATCTTTTCATATTATCACCCTATTGAATAGATTATATATAAATTGTATATTTAATTTCAATTTCTGTCAAGTAGGAGGATATTGCCTATACATATAACAAGGACCCCACTCTTTCAAGTGAGGTCCTTAATTTTCATTATCTTCGTTTTTTGAGATTTGCAATATGCTGTTTGCTTATTTTCTCTCTGCAAGGAAATTTATGATACCCATTGTCCCACCAAAACCAACAACGCAGAAAATAAACATATATAACCAAGGCATTTCCGTTAGCATTTCAGGAATTTCCTGCGGACTTGCAAATATTACGGTCATAAGTATTGATAAAAGCATCATTCCCAATGTCATAAGAACGCCAAATAATAAGCCCATAAACAATGCACCAAATAATATCATTGGTATTGAAATGATTTTTGAGTTTTCGTATTTTTTGCGTTCTTCTTTAGTCAGTTTGGTAAGCTCCGCTTTCTTTACGGCAATACGGACAATGTTTTCTAAATTATGGGATAAAGCATATTCATTAAAACTTGTGTCATACGATATTTCATTTATAAATCTTTTTCCGTCTGCATTGAAGAAACAGGAAAAAATATCGTAAATCTTTGTGCTTTTACGTAATATTGCTGTGCCACATAAAAACTGAATTGAAAACTGTTCTGAAGAATATTCTTCATTACAGAGAATGTGATATTCAACATTTTTTTCTTTGCCGACAAAATAACTCATTTTGTGTGATTGTGCAAGGTGGATTTTATCCATACTACCATGTTTGACAAAATGGGGGTAAGTGCCGGAATATCCGTGTAATTCCATATAATATTGAATTTTATTGCGTAATTCATTTAAGGAATTTTTATCACAGCAAATATCAGATTTCAGAGGATATTCTGCTTGTGATTCTAAAACTTGATTATAGATTTTTCTCCAAAGCGGTTCATATTTTGCCTGATTTAATTTTGCTTTAATTCGTTCAGACATCTGAATTCGCTTGTTCCAATTACTTAATGTTTTTTCAAACATTTCAAAGTCCTTTAAAAGTGAATTGAAATTGAACTCTTTTAAATAGGATTTAAGTACAGAAAAATTACAAGATGTAGTTTGTGTATCACTATACATCCAATGGAAAACCTTTAACTCTTCAAATAATGGTAACAGGTCCTTTTCTTTTTCGTTAAAGCAATATTTACCGATGTATTTTTCTTTTTCAATAATATCTGAAACAGCTTCTACAAGATAATCCCAAGGGTCAGTGCTGAAAACTGATGAGGTGGCGTCAAATATATCTTCTTTTATTTCAACATCTGAAAAACGGATAACAAGAGACTGCTCAAATTCTTTTTCATAATTATATGTAACACCGACTAAACGGTATCCTTCTTCATCTTTTATAAATGTGCCGATTCCATCAAAAGAAATATAATCTACAGTTTCCTTGGGAACACCACTTGCATTTTTCAAGATTAATGTTATTCGGCATGAAGATGTTTCAACACAATTGATATAAATATCTTGGTCAAGTATAGTGGTTTCAGACGCCAAAAAACCGTCTTGTACTATCTTCCAAAGTGCGTTTTTTACGTTTTCAGGAAAATCAACAGCGTTTTTATCGAAAAGCTGTTTTTGCTTTGTGCCTTCATTTTTCACCTGAACATAGCAAGATTTGAGAAAATCGAAGAAATCAAGGTTGCTGACATCTGTTGAAATATATTTTTTTACATTATTCGGAAAATCAACTTCGTTAAGATAGGTCTTTTCAACCCATTTTCTAATTTTTTTCTGTTCCGTTGGTGATTTTTCATCTGGGTTTCCATAAACATCACAAATGACCGAATAATAACAAGAAAAAATCTCAATAAAATTATAATCAATCTTGCTAATATCCATTTTAACACCACCTTTTATTTATGTTTTATTTTATCATTTAACATATATTTTGTAAATACATAAAATAAGGACCCCACTCTTTCGAGTGAGGTCCAATTTGTTCTATATGAAAACGTTTAATTAGTCTTCTTTTGGAGCATAGAGAGCCTGAAGACGAACAAGGTGTTCATATCTTTCCTTAGCAACTTCTTCAGACTGAGCGAAGAGAGCTTCTGCTCTTTCTGGGAATGCACGAGAAAGTGATGAGTAACGTGCTTCGTTCATAAGGAAGTCACGGTAGCTTGTCTTAGCTTCCTTGCTGTCAATTGTGAATGGGTTCTTGCCCTGTGCCTTGAGAGCTGGGTTGTAACGGAACATATTCCAGTAACCGCAGTCAACAGCCTTCTTCATTTCAGCCTGGCAGTTAACCATACCGCCCTTGATTGAGTGCATTTCACAAGGAGCGTAAGCGATGATGATTGATGGACCGTTATATGCTTCTGCCTCTGTGATAGCCTTGATTGTCTGGTTGTTGTCAGCACCCATAGCAATCTGTGCTACGTAAACGTAACCATAGCTCATTGCGATTTCAGCAAGGCTCTTCTTAGCGATGCCCTTACCTGCAGCAGCGAACTGTGCAACCTGACCGATGTTAGAAGCCTTAGAAGCCTGACCACCTGTATTTGAGTAAACTTCAGTATCGAATACCATGATGTTTACGTCTTCACCAGCAGCGAGAACGTGGTCAACACCACCGAAACCGATGTCGTATGCCCAACCGTCACCACCGAAAATCCATACAGATTTCTTTGAAAGATATTCTTTGTTTTCAAGGATGTCTTTCTTCATTTCGCAGTCACAATCGAAACCTTCAAGAGCAGCAACGAGAGCATCAGTAGCTGCAGCGTTCTTGCTACCATCTTCAAGAGTTGCAAGGTATTCGTTAGCAGCTTCAACTACGTTTTCAGGAGCCTTACAGCTGTCAAGAATAGCCTTAACATCTTCAACAAGACGATTTCTGATTGCTTTCTGACCAAGGTACATACCGTAACCGTGTTCAGCGTTATCTTCGAAGAGTGAGTTAGCCCATGCAGGACCCTGACCCTTGCTATTTACTGTGTATGGTGATGTTGCAGCAGGACCACCCCAGATTGATGAACAACCTGTAGCATTTGAAATGTACATTCTGTCACCAAAGAGCTGTGTGATAAGTCTTGCATAAGCTGTTTCAGCACAACCTGCACATGAGCCTGAGAACTCAAGAAGTGGAGTCTTGTACTGGCTACCGATAACTGTGTTATCAGCAACATCATCCTTAACTGTTACATTTTCGACCATGTACTGGAATGCTTCCTGCTTGTAGTCCTGGCTTTCACGAGAAACCATCTTGAGTGAGTTTGTAGGACAAACGCCGATACAAACGCCACATCCCATACAGTCAAGTGGAGAAACAGCAAGTGAGTACTTGTAAACGCCCTTGCCCTTACCAGCCTTCTTGTCAACGATTGTTGCAGATTCAGGAGCATTAGCTGCTTCTTCTTCTGTAAGAAGGTATGGACGGATTGTAGCATGAGGACATACATATGAACACTTGTTACACTGTGCACAAGTAGTTGCATCCCATTCTGGAACGAGAACAGCAACACCACGCTTTTCGTATGCCGCAGCACCCTGTTCGAACTGACCGTCAACGTGGTCCATGAATGTTGAAACAGGAATTGAGTCACCATCCATCTTGCCTACTGGAAGCATAATGTTGTCAACCATCTTACCGAGTTTTTCAGCACCCTTAGAAGCTGTTGCTTCTGCTGTGTCAACTGCGTTAGCCCAATCTGCAGGAACGTCAATCTTAACGAATGCGCC
>JAZSKT010000012.1:0-1940 GCA_045534995.1 Candidatus Fimenecus sp. | reverse complement strand
AGTACTTCGAGCAATCAATTCCATTTCTGAAGTTGCTCTTGAAAAATTAAGATATTTACAACCATACATAATTGGTGGACAAGCAGAACGAATATGAACCTCTTTTGCACCATTTTCATAAAGAAATTCAACGGTTTCACGAAGTTGAGTTCCTCTGACAATACTGTCATCAACAAAAAGTAACTTTTTATCCTGAATCAAATCGTGAACAGGAATTTGCTTCATTTTAGCAACTCTGTTTCTTTCTTTTTGATTAGATGGAGTGAAACTTCTTGCCCAAGTAGGTGTATATTTAATAAATGGACGAGCAAACTGAATACCGCTTTCATTGGCATATCCAATTGCATGAGGAGTACCGGAATCCGGAACACCACTTACATAATCAATATCCTGCGCTACATTATTGTCGCGGTCAGTCTGTGCCATTATTTTACCGTTTCTATATCTCATTACTTCAACATTGACACCTTCGTAACATGATGTTGAATAACCGTAATAAGACCAAAGAAAAGCACAAATTTTCATTTGTTTACCTGCTTCTCTTAACACTGTAAGAGAGTCAGCCGAAAGTTCTACAATTTCTCCGGGTCCCAGTTCTTTATAGTCTGCATATCCTAATTTTTTATATGCAAAATCTTCAAATGACACACAGTAACCATCATCTCGTTGTCCAATCAAAACGGGAATTCTGCCAAGAACATCTCTTGCACATATTAAGTTACCATCACTTTTAAGAATAAGAATTGATGCACTACCATCGATAAGACTTTGTGCAAACGCAATTCCATCTGCAAAATTATCCTTTTGATTAATTAATGCAGCAACAAGCTCCGTTGAATTTATACCTTCGTTGGTCATTGCGCCAAAGTGACCGCCATTTGCAAAAAGGTATTCTTCAACAAGTTTTTCTTTATTATTAATCAAACCAATGATACAAACTGCATACAAACCAAGTTTTGAACGAATAAGCAAAGGTTGAGCATCAGAATCGCTGATGCAACCTATTGCAGAATTACCTTTCATTTGATTGGAAATATTCTCAAACTTTGTTCTGAATGGTGAATTTTCTATTTTATGAATTTTTCGTTGTAAACCGATACTCTTATCAAAAGCGGCAATACCACCACGACGAGTACCGAGATGAGAGTGATAGTCAGTTCCAAAAAATACATCTAATACAGTATCATTTTTACTGACTGCACCAAAGAAACCACCCATTTATTTACTCCTTATGCAAAGAAAAGTTCTGAAAGTGTCATTGGGTCAATATATTTGCCGTCTTTATAAACACGCATATTACCTGATGCGATTTCATCGATGAGCATCACATTGCCTTCAGGGTCATAACCGAATTCAAACTTGATATCATAAAGAACAAGTCCTTTTTCTTTAAGGTCATCAGCAACAATCTGAGTAATCTTCTGAGTCATTTCTTTAATATCTTCATACTGCTTGTCTGTCATAACGCCAAGTGCTACAAGAGCATCTTTAATTACAAGAGGGTCGCCCTTTGCATCGTCTTTAAATGTCATTTCAACGTATGCAGGAAGGTCAGCACCATCTTCAATATAATCACCATAGCGACGGATGAAGCTACCAACAGCCTTATGACGACAAATTACTTCAAGACCTTTACCGAATACTTTTGCAGGAAGAACTTCCATAGTTGTATCTTCAAGATTAGCATTAACATAATGTGTTTTAATACCTGCTGCATTAACTTTTTCAAAGAAATAAATTGACATACGGAGATTTACATCACCAACACCATCAATTGTAAGACCTACAGAATTTTCACCTGGGTCAAAAACGCCATCTTTACCTGTACAATCATCTTTAAACTTAAGAAGACAGTTGCCATTTTCGAGTTTAAATACGTCCTTTGTTTTACCTGTGTAAATCTTTTCCATTGTTTTTTTCTCCTTTATTTAAATATAAGA
>JAZSKT010000252.1:0-17429 GCA_045534995.1 Candidatus Fimenecus sp. | reverse complement strand
CCACCGGCTGAATATCTTGTGTCACCACTTGCAGCTGGGTTATAACCGAATTTATAAAGTGTTGCTGGGAATGAACGATAGTCAACTTCAAAACTTTCTTTTTCAAGGTTAACGATAGCATTTCTGATATTCTGAGCAGCCGCTGTAATTGTTGCGCTATCTGTCTGACTATCATCTTTATAAATTCCGTAACCTTCCTTAAGTGCATTAAACAATGCTTCATAGCTTGTTTCTGTATATGTGCCTGGTTTATATTCAAGACCATCTACGAGAGCAGAATAGAGCACCATTTTACCTGCAGGAATGGTAATATCACTTAAAGATGGGTTCTTATAAAGTGTCATAACACTTGTGTTTGCAGGACCTGAAACTGTACCGTTAGTTGTAGTAAACAATGCGCCAGTGCTGTTGTAATTCATAAGCTGTGCTCCGCCATAAATTACAACTTTTCCATCTTCTCTACCATAAACTGAAACTTCAGTTGGTGTGTTAGTAAATGTGAAACTGTTACTTGAACCAATTGACAAATACTGTCCTGCCAGGTTCTGAATGTAATACTTATTATATGCACTTGCACGAGTAAACAAATATTCGTTTTCTCTGCCAGTAGTAATTATATTGTTTATTGGTGTTGCAGCAACACGTTCAGCGCCGGTATAATTGGTCGTCCATACATTTGCTGAAGTTGTTGTCGTTGAAACAATGTAGTTACTGTTAAAAATTACATATCCGCCATCTGCAACAGGAGAAGCAGCAGTTAAAGCTGGTGTTGGTTCGTATTTTTCGATTAATACACCGCCTTCTACTGTGGTTGTTTTATCTACTATCTCCCAAATATAGAGGTCCGCATCATTACCCGGACTGGATGATGAACTTACATCACCATTATTTGCATCTATCTTCAGATAAAAAGTGTCACAGCCAGATGTCTGCTTAAGTTTCAGCACACCATTTGAAAGTTCGTATGCTATCGTTGAAGCAGAAGCATCTAAACTTGGGTAGCTACCACCATTAAGTTTGAGATAACTTCCTTTTTTATCACTTTTAATCTGATAACCGTCACCAGCCGCTGTGAAAGTCCATGTGTCTGAATCCAAAGCCACTGCTCCACCGAATTTCAGACGACCGTTGGACGCATCTGTATTACTAGTCAATACATTAGCGTTGCCGTTCTTATCATGTGCAAGGATGTAACTATGACCTGATTCAATCGTAGTACGTGATTCAATAACCTTTTCTGTAATTGTATTTGACGCTGTTCTTTTTACAGTATAAAGAGTAAGGTCTGTACCCTCTGGATAAACACCTACAACGTCCTCTACACCACCTGAATAGTTGATATAGTTACCGCTGTCGTCACCAATAGTTATAGTTTCTCCATCTGCTAATGTAACTCTTACAACAAGTTCCTGTGCAGTTGTTGAAGCTGTTGGTTCTGAACTGCTGATATTAAGATACTGTCTTGTGCCGTTGCTGTCTTCATAGTAAATATGATATTTACCACTTGACTGCTGCTCAAAGAACCATGTATCTGAAGTTGAAGCAGGTGTTGTGCCTGTTGCAGTACCGTCTGCACGGAAGCCATATTCAACCGCTGTATGTGTCATAACGCCTTCAGACATGCTCTGATAGCCAGCTACACCAGTGATTACATACTCACCGTCTGGAAGAACAACTTCATCCGCATATACAACGTCGCCGTCACGAGTTGCAGTATAAAGTTCGTAGTTAACGTTTCCAACAGCCGGACCATTTTCACCTATAAGGTCGTCAATCATCTGTTGAAGTTCTTCCTGCATTGTCGGTTCAGTATCTTCAGCTGCACCCGCCTTAAATAAATCTGTTGGCAAAACAGCAAACACCGACAACATCATCACCGCTGTCAGCAAAATAGCTGTTGCCTTTTGCAAGTTCTTTTTCATTGTTCTTTTCATAAACGTTCTCCTCTCATTAGCTATATGCCAACCCATATAGCGAGAATAGTTCATTATTAAAAATAATTATACAGTTGTATTGTACACCCAAAAAAACAAGAAGTCAAGTATTTAAATTGCAATAAATATACAAAAAAGACCAACTATGTCTAACTGTTGGTCTTTTCTTCTTTTATTTCTGATATTCCGCCGTTTTGCTCAACTCTAAATACTCGGTCACAGTATCTTAACATGCTTTCTCTATGAGTTGTAATAACGCATATTTTCGCAGGATTTGCTATCATTATATTCTCAAGCACCTTTTTTTCTGTCCTCGGATCAAGGGCTGAGGTGGTTTCGTCCATTAAAAGAATCATCGAATCCTTTAATAAGGCTCTCGCAATTGCAAATCTCTGCAACTGTCCTTGCGAAAAGTTTCCGCCTTGCTCATTTATGTGGGTTTCAAGCCCTTCCGGAAGTGACGAAATCAATTTGTCAAGAACTGCAGATTTTGTAACTCTGTAAACGTCTTCATCTGTAGCATCTTTTTTAACTGCAGTAAGATTTTCTCTGATTGTACCTGAGAAAATGTTTATCCCCTGTGGAACATATGAACAAAATCGACGCGTACTGTCCGAAACTGTGATTTTTTCACCATCTGCCGATTGAAGATATATTTCACCTGATGTTACAGGCATAATTCCCAGTAAAAGCTTAAGAATTGTCGTTTTACCTTCACCTGACGGACCAATAAGGGCAACTGTTTCACCTGCATTAATCTTAAACGAGGCGTTTTCAATAACAATACTCTCGCCATTCTTATATTTAAAGGAAACATTATCAAATACTATGCTGACACCTTTTTCCTCTGCTTTTTCATAAAATTTCTCGGCTTTTTCTCTGTCGTTATCCAGTTCCTTTGACAATTTAGTAATTTCCATAACTCGTCCTGCTGAAGTTGCAGTTGAAACTGCAGTAGGAACCAGTGCTGCCAAAGAACCAAAGGAAGATGTCAACTGACCTGAAAGCTGAATGAACAAGGTCATTGTGCCATAGGTGATGGCACCCTGCCACAATCTATAAACACCCCAGCCATAGCAACCGTACGAAATTAAAAGTCCCACAAGCGAAAGACAAAGTGTCATTATAATACTAAATTTATCATAAGCAAGTATTGTGACTCTGTAATTTTCAAGCACCTTTTTGAAATTGTTTATGTATTCTTTAGTAAGGTCGAAAGCCTTGATGGTAAGCAAATTCTGAACTGATTCTTCAGAATAGGAAAGAATTTTTCCGTTAAGTTCACGACTTAACTGACTGTATTTTCTGATAGTTCTTACTAAAACCTTTGAGGAAAGGAATAACAGCGGCGCACTCATCAGAGCAATCAAAGCCATTGTGCTGTCATAATAAAGTACAATTGCCAAGGAACCCAAAAACTGAACGCTTCTTGTAACAACACTTGGAATGAAATTTATCACTGCGCCTGAAACGGTGTGAGCATCAGCCTCAAGACGATTAAGCACATCACCCGAATGGAATCTGCTTATTTCTTCCCATTGTGCGTCTACAATATGTGCATAAATGTCCTCTCGGATTTCATTGCTGATTTTACCGCTTACAAAAGCTGTAACATAAGACGACAACGCCTGAAAACCGTGTTGAAAAACTGCAAGACCAATTGCAATCGCACCGAATGTGAAAATCGTATCATTAGATTTATCAATAACCGCATCAATAAGATGCTTGCCCGCCACAGAAACGCCAAGCGACATCACAATAGCAATAAGGCCCAAAAGAGTATAGAGAAACAGAGCGAACTTGTACTTTCTCACATAGGAGAAAATCCATTTCCACTCACGGGCCATATTTCGCAAAAGATTGCGATAGTCTTCGTTTCTCTTCATTTTTTCTAACCTTATCTTCTTTTTTTCTTCTTACCATAGCCAGAGCCATAACCGTAGCCATAACCATAGCCATAGCCATAACTGTAGCCGTAACCATATCTGCCATAGGTCTTATACCCATAGCCATAGCTTGAATGGGCTGAAGTTGCACCATTAAGAATACAACCTATAACATTTACATCTGTACCCAGAAGATTATTTAAACCATTCTGAATTTTTGAAACTCTTACTGTATCCTGCAAAACAACATAATATGCCGCATCAGCTACCTGCGCAAAGAAAAGAGCATCCGAAACCAATCCGCATGGTGGTGTGTCCACAAGAATCAAATCGAAGTCGTCTCGTATTGAATCAAAAACACCTTTAATAAATGAAGAGTTTACATATTTGAATTTACCATCTTCAGGTGTGGTAAATGTCATAAAATAGATTCCATAATCTTTAAGATGTGCTATTTTATAATCATCTGTTACAGTTTCATATTCCAATTCTTCAAGATTTATACCCAACAACGGTGCAATACTCAATCGTCTTACGTCACCGTCAACAAGAAGAATCTTTTTGCCATGTTCAACCATATTCAAGGCAAGGTTTGTTATTACCGTTGTTTTTCCTTCGCCGGGAGCGGTACTTGTACCAATAATTATCTTTTCATTTCGCTTCAAAGAATTCTTGAAAACATTCTTAAGAACTCGCACAGACTCCAAAAATCCATCATCAATTTTTTCATTTGTACAAAGAATTGAACGGTCAATTTCCTTTGTGTGTTTCTTAAATCCCACACGGGGAATCGTTCCCAAAAACTCGCAACCAAGATTTGTTTTTACATCATTTTTTGTTCTTATCGTATTGCGACTGTATGCGTATAGAATTATAAGTAAGCAGCCAAGGCTAAATCCAACAAGCATCGTTTTCAATACTGACCCCATATAATTCAGCGTGTTTGATGGCTCTGTAGAAATGGTCGGAGCAGTTATCATTTCAATTTTTATGTTACCAATAGCATATTTCGCTATTGCAGGGTAATTATCAATTGCGGAAAGCAACACTTCGTATGACATCTGTGGGTCTGTTGATGTTGCAGAAAGGGTAAACATATTTGACCCGTCAACCGATTTCGCATAAAAAGTTCCAGGAACACTCGGTATATCCAAATCCTCGCAAATAGCATTATGAAGCAACTTGCTACCAAGAATAAGCGGAAATGTTTCTGAAAGTTGGTTCGCCGTTGCAGTGTCATAATAGAATGAGTATACAGACACGCCTCCTATAGATGACGAGCTATTTTGTGTGGTTACCGTAAATGTTGCTTCACTTGTATATTGTGGTACAAATCGAACATATTCCCTCACGAATGAAAATGCACCAAAAAGCACTGCAAGGAACACACAAACCCAACCGAATCGTCTTATTCCGATTATAACATTATCTACCTTTAAGCGACTTCTGCTTCCCTCACCTGATGTTTTGTTTTTGTTTTCAGTTTGACTCATCTTATTATCGTCCTTTAATCTTCGTCAGAATCGTCCCCATCATAATAATCATTCATATAAGGACTCGCATATTTACCATATCTGCCATAATGACTGTATTTGCCATATTTTCCGTATCTGCTGTATCTGCCATATTTCCCGTAACGTAAGCCGTAAGAGAAACCTCTTTCATCTGCACCACTTAAAGAGAAATATGACATTTCCGGATAAACATCATTAAGAACACATCCTGCAACACGGCCGCCAACCTCACTAATCGTTGTAATAGCATCGTTGATAGCAGAAGAACGCACAACGTCAGTTCTTACTACAATTACCATTTCTTCCACAAGTTTTGCCAAATCTGTAACATATCCGTCAACAGACAATGGGGCAGTATCAAAAATAACAAAGTCCACTTGTTCTTTGAAGGCCTCTATCATCTGGCTGATTTTTCCACTCTTTATCCATTCTCCATATTCGCTATACGGAGAAGTGTTAAGTGCAAGATAAAGAGATGTCTGCTTGTATCTCTTTAAACGAAATTCATTGCTTTTTATTTTTCCGTTCATCAGATAGCCGAACTCGGATTTTTCATTAAATTTTTTGTTAAAAATCTTGTAAAGAGCAGGTTTTTTACAGTCTATATCAATGAGGACAACCTTATGTCCACGGTCAGCCAAGGAAATTGCAACATTAGATGCAATTGTAGACTTTCCTTCATTTTCGGCAACACTTGTTATTGCGAAAACTTTTGTCCCGCTATGACGATTAATATGCTCTAATTTAGCCGCAACCTTATGATAATTTTCCACAAACTTAAGACTTATGAAAGCATTGTTATGAATAAGAAGTGCCTTCTTCTTTTTTTGTATTCTTTCCTGAAGGCTGAAATGTTTTCTCTCATGAGGAATTGTTCCGAGCAGTTTAGCATCTATTTTATTATTGAAATCGTCTTCATCTTTCACGGTATCTCGTAAAACAGAAAAAACAACTACAAGACCGGCCACAAGAACAGCACATGCACCAGCCACAAGAACTCTGTTTCCTGTCGAAACACTGTTTGATGGCGAATGCGGAACTTCAGGCATACTTAAAATATTGATTACAACATTATCAAAAACACTGTCAGACACCTGAGGATAAGCCTTTAACACAGCAGTTAAAAGCTCGTAAGATTTCTGCGGACTGTCACTTGATACGGAAAGGTTTATGAAGTTTGTTTCAGAATATACAGAAGCAGTAAGTTCTCCGTCAAACTCGTCTATTTTTAATATTTCACTTGCCTTTTCCTTAACAGTAGGCTCTACAAGAACTCTTGAAATAACATCTGCCATTTCAACAGAAACGGAAAACAAAGAATATGAACCCGTGTTAGAACTTTTAGCATTGACAACTATAGTTGCAGTTGAAGTATATTCCGGTGTATAAATACTTCTTGTGGCAACATATATTCCCATAAACCCGATAAGCGCTGCCATAATGATTGCCCAGGCATTTTTCAGCAGGTCACGGATAATACTGACCCATTCAATTTTTATTTCTAAGAACTTCATAATTTTAACCTACGATAACATTAAGTATTGTATGCCCTTGAGCACCTTTTGAATCTGTTACATAATAATGAATACTGTATGTACCTTCCTGATTCATATCTGCATTTGTTTCGATTCTTATTGAACTCATGACGTCTGCGCCTTTGTTGTCTTTTGCACTGACAAGATATTGTGAAAAATCTATCTCTTCACCTACATCAGCATAAATAAGATAATCAGACAATTCGATTTTAGGAGAAGAAATGCTTCTATCCTCTACAACAAGAGGGATTTTAATAACAGACATATCGCCCTTACTATTTGTAACCGAAACCTCTATGCTGAATACTCCTGCAACAGAAGACATAAAATCTTCAGATGTGACAATTATGCTTTTTGAAATATCACCATCAATACAGTCATA
The DNA here is from genome assembly GCA_045534995.1 of Candidatus Fimenecus sp. Taxonomy (GTDB): domain Bacteria; phylum Bacillota; class Clostridia; order Oscillospirales; family Acutalibacteraceae; genus Fimenecus. The sequence goes on along the minus strand of JAZSKT010000252.1, from coordinate 10,178 downwards.
AGCAGTAATCACATCAGAAATATTTATCTTTTCATATATTGAATAGCAAGTTGATGCATTCATAGAAAACTTAGGTGACTCATAATTTTTAAATCTTATCTTTCGTGTAGCATTTGCTACGTTGTTGTCATTGTCACATACTGCATAAGTTACCTTGCACACGCCGGTATCCAAAAACTTTGAAACGGATTCCACTATTATTTTGTCCGTAATATCCTTATCCTTTTCATCATATGCCGTAACACCTTTAAGCAACTCTTCTTCTGTTGCTTTAAAACTCACATCAATCATTTCACCCTCTACAGAAATAACCGGAAGGGTTTTATCGGTATTAATCTTTTCGCCAATATAAAATATTGCAAACAACACCACCATAATGGTAAAAAGTATTGCAACAAGCAATCTTAACAATCTCATTTCTTAAAGCCTCCTGAAAATGGGCATATTCTCACACATAATTAATGTCATTATACCACTAACAACAACAAAAGTCCACACATTATGAATATTTTTTCAATATTTGTCGATTAAATATCTAATTCAAACAAAAAGAGACAGGGCAAAACGCTCTGTCTCTCATTTTTATATTTTGTTTAAAGTGGAATTACTTTGAAGCTTCTTCAACAGCAACTGCACATGCAACTGTTGCGCCTACCATTGGGTTGTTACCCATACCGATAAGACCCATCATTTCAACGCATACTGAAATAGAATAGTATCAGTTTATTGTTTAACATAGCCGAAAGCTTTGTAAATCAACATTTTTTGAAGCCATAGCAATTCAACTAAACACATCATTTTAAGTTTTCTTGATTACATTATAGCGTGTTTGCATTCGTTTGTAAGTGTGCTTAACCGTATAATTCGACATTTTTTATTTATCGAGATTTTTAGTTATAACCTTTTTTATGAACTGCCCGATAAAACTCGTCTATCGAGCAGTTCTGCATTTTTATTACTTTTTTAAGTTCTTAGAACAACTTTTTATACAGTAAATTTACTCACCTTTTGCTTCTTTTTTCTTTTTGCCTATAAGGAATGTACTTACTATACCTCCGCCACTTACAAAGAGTGCCGCAAACCACATTGTGAGATTATCTTCCGCATCTGTATTGGGGATTACGGGTGCAGGAATAGGTGCGGGTTTTGGTTCAGGTTTTGGCTCTGGCTTTGCTTCCGGTTTTGGCTCAGGCTTTGGTTCCGGTTTTGGCTCTGGACCTGGTTCCGGTTTTGGCTCTGGACCTGGTTCAGGTTCTGGCTCCGGTTTTGGTTCGGGTTTCGGAGTAAATACATTTGTAAAGATAATTTCTTCAACTATGTTTTCCTCGTCGATGAATATTCCCTTTTCAATAACCAATTCGCCCTCAAGACTATCCGTTACGAAAACTGCTACCTTGTAAACCGTTGTATCATAAGTAATTCCCTCTGCCTCGGCTGATGCATCTTCTGTTACCACATAGAAGTATTCGCCTGCTTCTTCAAAAATGAGATTTTCAAATGCGAAGTAGCCGTCTGCATCATTTACCGCTGTATCGATAGCTTCACCGATTATTGTAAACTCTTCGTCGACTTCATAGAGGTTGAATGTGAATTCCTCTGCCTCAAGTTCTCTGCCCTCGAGTACCTTTTCACCGTTGATTTCTGTCTCTACTGATGTTGCGGTATACTCATTTACAAAGTCGAGAGAAGCTGTAGGATTTTCGCCATCAGTAATATCGGTAATTGTTCTGATACCGCCAACACCGTCATCTTCAACCTGAATTGTGATATTGTACTGAGTTGTATCATAAGTGATACCGCCAAGCTCGTCATTCTTTTCGATTACCGCATAGTAGTAAGTTGTGCCGATGTCTTTAGGGTCGAAATTGAAGTTAAACTCAAATGCACCGTCAGTATTTGTTGCTGTGTCAATCGGATTGCCTGCGATTTCATAATCAAAATCAGTTTCGTACAGCTCGAATGTAAACTCGCTGTCGTTCATCTTGCGTCCGTTAAGAGTTTTTGTGCCGTCAATTGTAACGTTTGCATTACCTGTTACTGTGTAAATATTTCTAAACTCTATGCTTTCCTGCGGAATTCCGTCATTGTCATAAATATGAATTTCAGCGTGAAGCTGACCTATAAGGTCGTCTATTACATCAATTCTTACACGAAATACGGTGTCATCATATGTTACGCCGTCAATCGTTTCGCCACCATTCACTTCTTTTACGAGATAGTAATATCTGTCCGCTTTATCAAGGTCGATTGCTGAGAACTCAAATGTACCGTCTTGTGCGTTCTGTACTGTTTCGAGTTTTGTACCCTCTACCCAATTTGCGTTTGACTGATAAAGCTCAAAGCTGAACTGTCCGTTTGCAAGAATCTTGCCTTCAAGCTCTTTATTACCGGGGATATTCGCAGAAGTTGAATTTGGTATGTACTCATTTGTGAATGCGATAGCATTTGCAACACCATTGCCCAAAATCTTATAATCAACGCTATTAACTACAAGCTCACCTTCACCGTTATCTGTGATTTTTACAGTTACTACATACTGTGTATCGTCAAATACTATGCCGTAGCTACTGCCACTTGTCGCCTTTTCAGATACAACATAATAATATGTGCCTGCGTTTGTGTAAGTAATTTCGGGGAATCTGAAGCTACCGTCTGTAAAGTTCTTTGCTTCATGGGTTTTTGCGTTTGCGGGGATTGTGCCGTCAGCACCTAACGCCTGTGTCAATACAAATGTGAATTCATCATTGAGAAGTGCTCTGCCCTCCAAGGTCTTGCTACCGCTGATTGCGAAGCTTACATCGTCTGCATTATAAGTATTGTAGAATACTATTTCGTCGCCAACTACATTGACAATATCATAAGAAGCAGTAAGCTGACCGTTGTTGTCAGATACGGTAACAGTTACGTTGTAAACATTCTTGTCAACTTTGATGCCATTTCCGTCCTTGCTTGTTTCAAGGATATTGAAGAAATAAATTCCTACTTTATCAAACTTTAATGTGCCGTTGAAGTTTACATCGCCGTCAGCGTCGTTTTTACCTGTGAGAAGAGTTGCGCCAGACTGTGACTGCACCTCAAATGTAAACTCGTTTGCTCTTAAATTTCTGCCTGAAAGCTCTTTCTCAACAAAGTCGATTGTGAGCTCTGTGTCAGCAGGGTCATAAGTGTTTGTGAATACAGGAATTTCAATAGCCTCTGTGCCGTCGCTGATGCTGATAATCTCTGCATGGGTTAAGCCTGCGTCTGTGCCTACTTCAATTATAACCTCATATTCTTTTTCAGAATATTCCATACGGTTGATTGCGTTTGCAGGAACAATTTCCTTTAATGTATAAATATGTGTTCCTACATCTTCAAGGTCGTAACTGAGAATAAGTTTTGCCTCACCTGCACCGTCTGTATATTCAGATTTTGCAACCTGAACGCCGTTGCCGTCAAGCAATTCAAACTGGAATCCTGCCAAAGTTACCAATGAGCTGTTAGAATTATTGATAAGCTCTTTTTGAATATCAATAACCGCTGTACAACCTGAAGCATTGTAAGAGTTATTAAAGGTTATGTCGATTTCCCAATCGCCGTTATCATTTATGCTGAAATCGTTGCCTGTATGGTAAGAAACAACTCTTGTGATTTCAAGTTGACCATCCATATTTGCATCTGCTACAATTACGCCGAAAGTATGAGCAGTCGCGTCATAAGTAATACCGTCAATTGTTCTACCGCCGTTTGTTTCAATAACCTGATAGCTGTATATACCGGGTGTTGTGAATTCTTCTTCACCGAGAACATCGCTGAAATCAAATGACTGCTTATCTTTATTTACTGTCTGTGTGCCGATTGTCTGCCAGCCTGTGCCGTTCCACTTCCGAAGTCCGAATTCAAACACTTCGTCTGTCCAGCCGACTGAATTTTCGTAATTTTTTGTGCCCTTAAGAACAACATTTACTGGGTAAACCTCATCGGCTTCATAATCATTAACTACGATTACAGATGCTGTAGTATTTCCGTTTACTGTAATTTCGCCGTCACCGATTACGCCGTTTTCCCAATATGCAGGTGTGAAGCCGTCGGGGATATTGCCTTCAACAACATTTGCCACTGTGCCTTCGGGAAGGTCAAAAATTTCAAAATGTTCTTCGTGCTTTAATGTTACTGTAATTTTACCGTCAGCATCAGTTGTAACAGAAGTAATACTGCCGTTTGTGTGCGCCGCCTTAAAGGTTGCGTTCTTTGTGCCGATACCGTTTAAGGTGATTGTGATTTCAAACTCTTTATCAGCAGGAATCTGATATGCTGTGCCAAAATCGTGTTCAACTACCTTAGAAACCGCAAGATTTCCTTTGCCCCTATCGGCATTTACAAAGTTTGCATTTGCAAGCACATTTTCTTCAATTGTAACGTTAATTGAATCTGCATTTGCGTTGCCATTGACTGATTCAACAACATAATCGGCAAGGTCTGTTTCTTCTATCTTAATTATATCGCCGTCTGTCATACCGCCGATATAAAGCACGTCGCCTGCATTAAGAGCTACTGTTGCCTTGCCGTCTGCAAAGGCTATTGATGTTTCGTAATCTGTGCCGTTTGCCAAAACAATGTATGCGGGATATACACTTGAATCGTTTGCATCTGTCATATTTGTAACTACGAACTCAAATGCTTCGTCGGGAGCCGTAGCCGTTGACGCCATAGCCTTTGTAAGTTTAATTCCCGTTGCAGATTCAAGAGTTAATTTGCCGTTATTACCGTGTGTTGCACCAACATAGAAGTTATATCCTAAATCGTTTACTGTGTGATTAGTAGTATCAACGAACGGAATATTTGAATATGTGAGAGTATCGGTTGCGTTATCACTCTTATAAACTGTATAGCCGTCAAGGTTAACATGAATGTTACCCTTTGGGATATACCAATTATTAGTACCCTCTGTTCTTACCGCAGTTGAAAGTGCCGCATCAGAAAGTCTGCGATAAACAGTTTCTGTTACAAGGTTATTACCAACCTTTTTGTAAACTATATATGAGCGATACTTCTCGCCTGATGGCTGTGTGTTACCCTCATAGAGAGTGCCCTGATTATCAACATAAACGGGAGCATCTTCAAGGTAATAATATTTATCATTCTGTCTTGAAGGATTGAAGTATGTGTATGTGTTTACTGTGCCATATCCTGTAGCATTGTTAAGCTCATACTGATTGGTATAGAAATTAACTGAGCCGTCTGCATTTGTATTTTTAGCAAGATATTCTGCAGAAACAATATCCTTAACATTAAATTCATTGATTTCTTCGTCGAGAGCTACCTCGTATACAAGGCGAATAGGATGCTCTGCACCGGTTACATCAAGTTCTGTAAGCTCACGGTCTTCATCAAGAGTTACATTGTAAGTAACAATCGGGATAAGCGCTGCGGGAATTGCGAAGGCAACTGTCTGTTCACCGCTTATGATATCTTCACGAAGCTGAACTGTTGCATACATCATATCAGATTCTGAAACGCCGTGTTCCTCGTCAACCTCACCGAGATAACCGTAAGATTTCATAATATATGCGGGACGTGTAGCGTCTGTGAGTGTGGGGTCAGCAGGGTCAGGCATTGTTGTAATACCTTCGTGCCAAAAACCTAAAAATTCACCTGCTGCATTTGCGTACCATCCTATATAATTTGAAAATTCTGTATCACTTGTGTAACTGATTTGACCGTATTCATAAGCAAGACCAATAACTGTTCTTGCCTGGTCAGCATTTCGAAGCCCCAAACGAGCCTGAACCGCTGAAACCATTTCGTGACCTAAATCGGTAGGATTATCAAATGTGCCAAGTGCACCGCCGTTGCCGCCTACCGCAAAATTACGAGAAAGAGCAGCACCTGAATGAAGAACATTGTCAATGAAAATACCTTTTATATCGGTAACATTCATATATTCGCCGATTTTATCAACGAATGAAACATAGCCTGAAAGGTCTTCGTTTTCAGAAATAAGTGTTGGGAAATATTTTGACTGAAGCTGAATTGTGCCAACAATATCTTTAAATGCCTTCTTCAAATCTGCCGCCAAATCGTTTGAATTTGCACTTACTGCAAAGTATTTATCAACATAATTCTGTTTGAGAGCATTTGCAATCTTTGTAACTCTTCTTGCATTGTTGCCGCTACCCTGAACCGTAACAGTTCTTCCTATGCCAACATCGTTATAATCTTCCCAGAAGTCATCAATAGCATTAGAAGAGCTTACAGGGTTAAGAACACTTGTTGCTACACTATCATTACCTGTACCGAGACCTAATGTATAGAACAAGCAATCTGAATTATACTTTGCTTCAATCTGCTGTTTAGCATAAGCCGCACTGAGCTGTGTTACAAAGCCTATTGCCGCACTTGTATTTGTACCATCACCAAGATTTATGGTGCTGGGTATTGTAAAATTTGTACTTGCAACTGTAGGAGCACCGTCGGACATAAGCACCATAATTGGTTTTCTTGCTAATGTGCCGTGAGTTACGTCCTGAACCGTTGTTGTGTTGCTTGTAGCAACAAACTGGTCTTTTGCAAGAATAATACCTTTTTGAATATATGTACCACCCACAACTTCTTTACTCTGTGAGGTAGGTTTTCTGTTTGTGCCTTCATATACAACACTGCTGTCAAGGCTTACGGTCTCTGTTGTGTTCTGTCTGCCACTAACAGTATAACTGAGATATTCACCGTCTGAGCCTGTGGTATATCTGCCGAGAGGAAGCATAAGAACTGCGTCTGAGCTACTTGCCGCACCACCCTGTGTTGTGGGGCCTGAATATAACACAACGCCTACACGGTTATGTTTATTGGTTGCTAAAAGCTCTGCAATACTTTCGTTTGCGGCTTCAACCAATTCTTCAGCAACATCGTTATTTCCCTCATTGTCATTCATTGAGCCTGAAACATCAAGCACAAGCATTGTGTCAGTGGGAACATTCGACATTCCTGTAACGGTCATATTCGCCGCAATAGTTGAAAGTGCTACAAGGAAACTGTCGTCCCTAACATCCATATCTGCGTTACGGAAAGCTGAAGCATCTGTAAAAACTGATTTGTCGGTCCAAACACCACCTGCGTTTTCGGTAGAGAGATTATCGGCTAAGAAAAACTCTTTCCAACCGTCCATAGTTGACGAATCAGCAATACGGGTAATACTACTCGATGATGCCGCCATTGCCACCATTGGTACATAAGTCATAATCAATGCTATACAAAGAAAAACACTGATAAATTTTCTCAAAAAGTTTTTAGTCATTTGAGTTTCCTCCTAAACAGATTTTGTTCTTGTGATGTCGGCAAATGCCGATTTCTTTGTGCTCGCCTGAAAAGTGGATACAGTCTGCACACCAATTTTCCTCTTCTTGCCCTTTGGCTGTTGTGTAGTGTTCACAGCTGTCTTGAATCTGTGTTACTAACCTATAACCGTCTTTAGTATATAAAGGATTAAGAGCAAGGTCAGGAAAAATCACTACCGGTGGATGATTTCTTTCAAAATCTTCATAGTATCCGTATTTTAGTTCAAATATGTGACCTTCAATTACGAGCTTTTTATAAAGGTCACCTTCTTTGGGGATTCTTTGATTTGTTATCATACTATGTTTCTCCTTACTTAAATTTGAATAACAAAAGGTGAAAATTCGTTAAAGGTCTGCATTTACGACGTGTCAAACTTGACTCTGTTCACCTAAAAAAATCCTCTATACCATTGCCTTTGACAACAGTATAGAGGAAAATTTTTCAAAAAACATCACTCTTTGAAATCAAAAAAAAGACGATATTTTTTTAAATATATGCAATTAATTCAGAGCGTTTCATAGACCCTGTTTTATTCTTTGCCATTGAGATAAGTGTTTTAACGGTAGATTTAGAAATATGTAGTCTTTCAGCAATTTCATTGTCTGAAAATCCGAACACCACAAGTCTTGCAACCTCACGCTCTCTGGGAGTAAGCTCAACAGATACAGTTCTTTCCAAAACAGTATTGTGAATTTTAGTCCATCCGTCGTGAAGCGTTTTGTGAAGCTCTCGTACCTTTTTTAAGGCATCGGCATCAATCAAAGCGAGACGGTCATCAAGAAGTATTCCTAATTGACGGCGATGTTCAACCAACGGACCATAAAGACCGTCTGCAAGACAGAGTTTAATTGCCTTGTCAAGATGTGCGACGGCTCGGTCATAATCTCCACTTTGATGATAAGCAACAGCACAAAGTAAACGCAGATATATTTCTGCCATAATCACCTTATCAACAACCATCTGTGAAATCATAGGCTCCATAATATATGGCAAGGTTTTCATAAAGCCAAGACCATGAAGTCCGTCCCATTCCATTTTGCCCGTAGCAAATTCCTGTGCTAAAATAAAAAGATACTTAATATAGTAAACTCGTGCCGCAGGGTGAGCATCACGTGGGAGATTGTCAAAACAACCGTGTTTAAACCATTCAGGGAAATCGTTTGTATTACGAATGGCACTGTCTGCCGCAGCAATTGAAAGAGCAACGATATCGTGGTCAATCTCGTTTTTGCAAGGTGCTTCCAATATATGCGCCCTTGCCTTATACCACATTTGCACATCGCCCTTCCACACAGCACACATTGACAATAATATGCCACCTGAAACAATTGCATAAAATCCCGAATGTGAGTTGAGAAACAAGTTTGCATACTCATAAACTTTATCTATTTCACCACGACTGTATGCGATTTCCGCCTCAAAAAGAAGCTTAGCCTCAGGCTGACCTTCAAGCTTTTGGGCACAAACCTCTGCTCCGCCCACTATATTATAAAGGTCAGTCATATCAAGATACGGACTTTTGCGAGGTAATTTCATATTAAAATTATGCACTTCATTTTTATCTTTTTTAGACGGATATTCTGCGTCTTCGGGTATCATCCAGGTGCGTTCCCAAAGCTGAGCACCATAAATTTCACCGCGTTTACACAAATCCTGAACACGACGGGTGGTTACTCCCCACCTCTCCGCCGCCTGTTTTACTGTCATATTACCCATTAAAAAGCTCTCTTTCTTCGCTCGAACGAAGTGGCTTCCAACCATTTTCACTTCGTTCCAACGAAATTTTCTAAATTTATTATATCACCTCTTTTATCCTTCAGTCAATAAAAATATCATTCTAAAATAAAAAAATATAGACACATCATAGAGGATTTTTCCAAAATGATGTGTCTAACTTTTTATTTATTAAAATTTACACAATAAGATTTTTACAAAACTACAAAAATCTTAAAGATGCTTACAAACCCTTATATATCAAGGATTACTTTGAAGCTTCTTCAACAGCAACTGCACATGCAACTGTTGCGCCTACCATTGGGTTGTTACCCATACCGATAAGACCCATCATTTCAACGTGAGCAGGAACTGAAGATGAACCTGCGAACTGAGCGTCACCGTGCATTCTGCCCATTGTGTCTGTAAGACCGTATGAAGCAGGACCTGCAGCCATGTTATCTGGGTGAGGGGTACGACCTGTACCGCCACCTGAAGCAACTGAGAAGTAGTTAACACCGTTTTCCATAGCCCATTTCTTGTATGTGCCTGCAACTGGATGCTGGAAACGAGTTGGGTTAGTTGAGTTACCTGTGATAGAAACGTCAACGCCCTCTTTCTTCATGATAGCAACGCCGCCAAGAACGTCGTTTGCACCGTAGCAACGAACAGCAGCTCTTTCGCCGTCTGAATACTTTGTTTCGTTAACAATCTTAAGTTCGCCTGTGTAGAAATCATATTCAGTCTCAACATATGTGAAGCCGTTGATTCTTGAAATAATCATAGCAGCATCTTTACCGAGACCGTTAAGGATAACACGGAGAGGTTCTTTACGAACTTTGTTAGCTGTCTTTGCGATACCGATAGCACCTTCAGCAGCAGCAAATGATTCGTGACCTGCAACGAATGCGAAACACTTTGTTTCTTCCTTAAGAAGCATTGCGCCAAGGTTACCGTGACCAAGACCAACGTCTCTCTGTTCAGCAACTGAACCAGGGATACAGAAAGCCTGAAGACCCTTACCGATAACGGCAGCAGCTTCAGAAGCAGTTTTTACACCTGATTTAAGTGCAAGTGCAACACCGAGTGTGTAAGCCCAAACAGCATTTTCAAATGCGATTGGCTGAACACCCTTAACGATGCCTTCAACA
>JAZSKT010000201.1:0-7355 GCA_045534995.1 Candidatus Fimenecus sp. | reverse complement strand
GGTGTAATATATGCAAGATATTCAAGCGAAAACCAAAGAGAAGAATCAATTGACGGTCAGATTAGAGAGTGTACAGCATTTGCAAAGAGAGCAGGAATTACAATACTCGGAACATATATCGACCGTGCTTTATCTGCGAAGACTGATAATCGACCTGACTTCCAGCGGATGATAAAAGACAGTTCAAAAAATATGTTTGATACCATCGTTGTGTGGAAATTGGACCGATTTGCAAGAAACAGATATGACTCAGCCTATTACAAGCATCTGTTAAAGAAAAACAATGTAAAGGTAATTTCTGCAACCGAAGCTATATCACAAGGTGCAGAAGGTATTATTCTTGAATCTGTTCTTGAGGGTATGGCAGAATACTATTCTGCAGAATTGTCAGAAAAAGTTACAAGAGGTATGACAGAAAATGCACTTAAATGCAAATATAACGGTGGCACATTACCTATTGGATATCGAATAAACAAGGAAAAGCATTACGAAATTGACCCACTCACCGCTCCTATTATACTTGAAGTTTTCACATTATATAAAAATGGTAAAACAATGAATGACATTGTTACATTTATGAATGATAAAGGTATCAGAAATCAAATAGGTGGGAAAATAAGTCTTAATAGTGTATCAAGGTTGTTAAGGAATCGTCACTATATCGGCGAATATCGTTTCAAAGATATCGTTAAACCCGGTGGTGTTCCTGCTATTGTTCCAATTGACCTTTTCAACGCTGTTCAAGACCGTCTTAAAATAAACAAAAAATGTGCCGGTCGTTTTAAGGCTAAAGAAGAATATTTCTTATCATCAAAAATATTCTGTGGTGACTGTAATTCCTCAATGATTGGTGAATGTGGAAAAAGTCAAAACTCCAAATTCTATCATTACTATAAGTGCTCCAATGCAAAAAGAATTAAAGAATGTAAAAGAAAACCCATTCGTAAAGATTGGATTGAAGACATTGTCTTTGCACACGCGAAAAAAGTTTTGGAAGATGAAGAGTATATTTCAAACCTCATTTCAGCTGTTATTGAAGAAAGCAAAAAGGAAAACACTATTTTACCTGTATTAAAAAAAGATTTATCCGATGTGGAAAAGAGCATAAAAAATATGCTCAATGCAATTCAGGATGGAATCTATACTCCATCTACAAAGCAGCGACTTGAAGAACTTGAAAAAAGAAGAGAACAGATTGAAGTTCAAATCTCAATGGAAGAGTTAAGTCGTTCTCAAATCAACGAAGATATGCTACGAATATGGTTTGATAAAATGAAAAATATTGATAATAATTCACCTGATTATAAACACATCTTTTTCCACTTGTTTGTAAATTCGGTTATCGTAAAGGATAACGGCATTGAAATATTGCTTAATTATAAAGAAGGAACAAAAACTATCCCTTTGGAGCAAATCAATAATTTTTTTAATATACGTTCGGATGTTTCGCCACCAGCTCGACCAAGGGATTTCCAAAAGGAAGTCCCTTTATTTTTTTGCAATAAAAAAGGAGTCGAACCTGGGAAGGTTTTGGCGTAAAAAAACAATTCTGTGGATTGTTTTTAGCCAAAAGCGGTCGGCGGGTACCGAATTTCGTAAGAAATTGGGTCGCCGAGCGGATAGTATGCAAGGCGTAGCCGCAGCAGACGGTCGACTCCTGTCACTCCGACCAAGGGATTTCCAATAGGAAGTCCCTTTATTTTTTGCATGCAAGAAAAATGTCCAATTGGAGAAGTATGCGAAGACAAACGCCGAAGCAGACAATGACAGAAAGTTGTTTTTTATATTTATATTGTAAAACTATTGAAAACGTTTTTGCTTTTTGATAAAATTATACTATAACGGCAAAGGATGTGATTTTTTATGAAAGCTATTGTTGGTGGAAAACTTATTCTTAAAGACAGAATTGCAGAAAACTGTGCTTTGCTTTACACAGACAAAATTGAAGGTGTTATCCCTGAAAAGCTTGTGCCTGAAAATGTGAAAGTCATTGATGCCAATGGTGGCAATGTTGCTCCCGCTCTTATTGATATGCATATTCACGGGTATCTTGGTAAGGATGTCTGTGATGGTGAAGAAGAAAGTATCCGTACAATTTCAAAAGGACTTCTCAGCAACGGTGTTACGGGTTATCTTCCTACAACAATGACAGAAGATATGAAAGTTATCCGTAAAGCTCTTGAGGTTTGTCGTTCTTTAAAAGAAGAAAGCAAGAATTGGGACGGAAGTGCTATTTTAGGTTGTCATGCCGAAGGTCCTTTTATAAGCGAAAGCAAAAAAGGTGCTCAGGATGCAAAATACATACTTAAACCTGATGCTTCTTTCGTAAAGGAATATAAAGATATTATAAAAACAATTACTCTTGCTCCTGAAACAGATACGGACGATTTTGCGGCAATTCGTGAAATCTGTCGTGATACAGATGTGGTTGTTTCTATGGGACATACTTCTGCTGATTATGAAACAGCAATGGCAAGTATCAATGCAGGTGTTAAGCATACAACACATCTTTTTAATGCTATGACTCCGCTTACTCATCGTGCACCAGGCGTAGTCGGTGCAGCACTTAACGGAGATGTTAGTGCAGAACTTATTGTTGATACTGTCCACGTGGATAAATCACTTTATAATATGCTTTGGAAACTTAAAGGCAGAAAACTTTGCTTTATTACTGACTGTTTACCTGCAGGAGGGTTACCTGTTGGTGAATACACTTTAGGTGGTCAGAAGATTATTTTTGATGGTACAATCTGTAAACTCCAGGATGGCACAATTGCAGGTAGTGTGTTGCATATTAATAAAGGTGTATGGAATGTTTATGAAAATTCCGATATTCCTCTTTATGAATGTGTAAATTGTGCATCTTTAAACCCTGCAACTGTTCTTGGTATTGATAATGCCAAAGGTTCGCTTGAAACAGGCAAAGATGCGGATATTATTATTACAGATAATAAATTTGAAATTAAAAAGACTATTATAGCAGGAGAGGTTAAATATGAATCTTAAAGTAAAAGCAAAACTCGACCCAAAATTTGAGCCATTATCAGTTGTTGTTCGTGAAATGCGAGAGGCAACTAAAGAAAATGGTCAGGATGTTATCGTTGCAATCGAAAGAAATAAGGGACAAATCAGTACATATAAAACAAGAATTTATCCCGATGGTACAGGTCACGATGAAGAAAATTTCCGTTTTATCGAAAGAATCGTAAAATCACTTTTGTGGATAGCAGGTGGTTATAAGGTTTTTATCGCAGGTAGTGACGTTGTAGGCAATAAAATCAAGGAAGCTTATACTCCTGATGGTATTCGTGCATTTGATGAAGACTATATGGCTGGAGTTTTTGAAAAGCCATTTGAGGTTGTAGTTTGTTCATTGGAAGACGCACCTGAAGATTATTATATTGCTTCATCAGTTGGCAGACACCTTGACGGTTGTCGTATCGGCTTTGATGCAGGTGGTAGTGACAGAAAAGTCAGTGCTGTTATCAACGGTGAAAGTGTTTATTCTGAAGAGGTTGTATGGTTCCCAAAACTCAACTCTGACCCTGAATACCATTATCAGGGCATTCTTGAAGCTTTCAAAACAGCAGCTTCAAAAATGCCGAGAGTTGATGCTATCGGTGTTTCATCAGCAGGTGTTTATATTGAAAACAGAACAATGGCAGCATCACTTTTCCTTAAGGTTAATGAAGAGGATTTTGATAAACGAATTAAGAATATTTATCTCGATGTTGCAAAGGAAATCGGTGAGGACATTCCTATTGAAGTAGCAAATGACGGTGATGTTACTGCTCTTGCAGGTGCTATGGACCTTAATGATGACTCTGTTCTCGGTATCGCAATGGGTACAAGTGAAGCAGGTGGTTATATTGACCAGCAGGGTAATATAACAGGATGGCTTAATGAACTTGCTTTCGTTCCTGTTGATTTTAATACTGATGCAATGGTTGACGAATGGTCAGGTGACTATGGTTGTGGTGTTAAGTATTTCTCACAGGACGGCGTTATAAAACTTGCACCTTATGCGGGAATCGAACTTGACGAAAGCCTTTCTCCTGCTGAAAAACTTAAAGTTGTGCAGGACCTTATGGAAAAAGGCGACCAGAATGCTGCTGATATTTATGATACTATCGGTGCATATTTCGGTTATGCAATCGCTTATTACAGCGAGTTTTACGATATTAAGCACGTTCTTATTATGGGTCGTGTTACTTCAGGACAGGGTGGACAGATTCTTCTGTCCCGTGCACAGGAAGTTCTTGACAAGGAATTCCCTGAACTTGCAAGTAAGATTGAACTTCACATTCCTGACGAAAAATCTCGTCGTGTAGGTCAGTCTGTTGCGGCAGCAAGTTTACCTAAAATAAACTAAAATCGAATATATAACGATAAGGCGGGGTCAATACCCCGCCTTATTTTTTTGTAGGGACGATTCATGAATCGTCCGAATTAGTTTTCCTGTAATGCTGATGGGCAATTCGTGAATTGCCCCTACAATTCTGAATTCTGCACTTATCCTAATATAGGAGTGTCAACAAATTCAACAACGGGTTTACCACGAAGTCCGTCGGACTCAAACACGATAATCTCGTTTTCGCCGTCACGAAGGACAGATGCAGGAACATAAAGTGTCTGCTGTGGGCCTATTTTCCAATATCTGCCAAGGTTAAAGCCGTTTATTGTAACGAAACCTTTTGTAAAATCAGGAAGAAGCAAGAAAGTATCCTTTGGATTTTCGATACTGAAAAATCCACGATAAAATGCTGATTTTTCGTTAAATTCCTTGTTTTCAAAAGGAATGTTACCGAGATTGTCCATAGGCATTGTATAGACATCCCAACTGAAATGAACCTTGCTGTCGAAAAGACATCTTCCTGCTATACCCTTTTTACGCATCATTTTTGCACCGAAATTACATCTGCCCATATTTTCGCAAAGAACTGTGAGAACATCACCTTTTTTTGCAGTAAATTGAGTTTCAAGTCGGTCGTTTATATAGAGAATGTCAATAAGTTCGTCATTTATGTAAATCTGCGCACGGTCACCAAGGCTCTCAAATGAAAGCTTAGTGTTTTCATAATCTCTGCCCAAAGTGGTTTTGTATGCAATATATCCGTAACCGTTACCGTATTTTTCCATACACTTTGGTACATCGGAATGAATAGGGGAGGCAAGGTGTGGTAATGCAGTAAAAAATCCTGTTTTGTCGGTAAGAGTAACTTTTCCGTATGCCATTTTCTCACGATTTGCAGGAATTTCGGGCAATTCTTCACCTATATGTTTCTTTATAACCTCACGGACAGCCATATATTTTGGTGTGATGTCACCACATTCTGTAAGCATAGCGTCATAGTCGTAACTTGTAACGTCAGGCTTGAAACTTTCATAATGATTTGCACCTGATGTAAAGCCGAAATTAGTTCCGCCAATGAACATATACATATTAAGACTACCTTTTGTCAGCATATCGTCAACGACTTTTGCATAGTCTTCTGCTGATGTTGTGTGATGCTTTTCATCACCCCAGGCATCAAACCAACCGTTCCACATTTCCATACACATTTTTGGCATCTGGGGGTAAAGTTCGTCGTGTGCCTTGAAATTTTCTTCTACTCTGCTACCGAAATTAAGTGTTGCAAGGCAACCGTTAATAGTACCGTCAAGTAAATCAGTTTTACTTGTTCCGTCAGATGTGAATAAAGGCACATCAATTCCACGATTTTCGAAGCCTTTTTTGAGATAATTTAAGTATTCCTTATCGTCACCGTAATATCCGTACTCATTTTCGCATTGAACCATAATGATTGAGCCACCGTTTGTAGTAAGATAAGGTTTGATTTCTTCGCAAAGTTTATCAAGATACATATCAAAACGCTCTATGTACTTTTTGTTCATACAACGGATTTCCATATCTTCGTCAGCCTGAATCCACCAAGGCAGACCACCGAATTCCCATTCGGAACAGATATACGGACCAGGTCTTACAATAACCATAAGGTCTTCATTCTGTGCCATTTCGATAAATTTGCCGATATTGAGAATTCCTGTAAAATCAAACTGTCCGGGAATTTTTTCGTGCATATTCCAAGCACAATATGTTTCAACACAGTTACAGCCCATAGCCTTTAATTTCTTAAAAATATCCTGCCAAGTGTCGGGCATATTTCTGAAATAGTGAACTGCACCTGAAATAAGCTTTATAGGTTGTCCGTCTTTTACAAATTGGTCTTTAATAATTTCAAATTTCATATTTTACACCACATATTCCCTGTATTTATCTGCATATTCAGCAGGTAAAATCACTTTTAAAAGAGTTCCGTCACCCGTAAATTCTTCGCTTAAGATTTTACCGTTGTTACGGATAAAATTCACTTCGCCACCCTTTGAAAAAGGAATGAGAAGATTGAGCGTAACACTTTTCAGTTCAAGGACTTTTTCAATTTCTTTTAAGAGCAAATCAAGGTTGATACCGTTTAATGCACTAATCATAACCGTCTTGCCGATAGAAATGATGTCAAAAACATTTTCCGCCTTGTCACACTTGTTCATTACGGTGATGATGTTGTCACCCTTACAGCCCAAATCCCTGAGAATGTCGGTGGTAATCTCAATATGCTCACTACAATGAATGTCCGATGCGTCACAAACATTGAGAATGACATGGGCTTCACTTGCTTCTTCCAAAGTTGATTTAAATGCCTTGACCAAATCGTGAGGAAGACGACTGACAAAACCAACTGTGTCAATAAGCATAACATCTTGTCCGTTAGGAAGTGAAAGTTTTCTCGATGTGGGGTCAAGAGTGGCAAAAAGCTTGTCCTCAGCTAAAACTCCCGCATCGGTGAGAGCGTTCATAAGAGTTGATTTGCCTGCATTTGTGTAGCCAACGAGGGCAACTGTAATCACACCGTCTTTTTCTCGTCTTTTTCGTAAAAGTCCACGCCTTTTTTCCACTTCGTTAAGCTGTTCTTGGAGTGCGTGCATTCTTCTCATAATATGACGGCGGTCACTTTCAAGTTTAGTTTCACCGGGGCCACGCGTACCGATACCGCCACCAAGTCGGGATAACTGCTTGCCTTTACCCGTAAGGCGGGGGAGAGAATATTTAAGTTGAGCCAATTCAACCTGCAGTTTGCCTTCGCTTGTCTTCGCCCTTAAAGCAAAAATGTCGAGAATTAACTGTGTTCTGTCAACAACTCGCACATCAGTTGCATTTTCGATGTTGCGAATTTGCGACGGAGTAAGTTCACCGTCACATACAATCAGGTCAATTTCCTGATTGTGACAGAATAACTCTGCCTCTTGGAGTCTACCTTTACCGAGATATGTTGCACCGTCAGGAGTGCTTTTTCTTT
>JAZSKT010000094.1:0-32910 GCA_045534995.1 Candidatus Fimenecus sp. | reverse complement strand
TTACAGTATTCCTTACTGATGTTGTAAACCTTTCTTTAAATCAGGCAGGAATTGTTGTTATGATTGCAACTATCTGGGACGCAGTAACAGACCCGGTTATGGGAATTATAACCGACAGAACTCGTTCCAAAACCGGTAAACACAGACGTTACCTCATTTGGGGTGTTCCACTCATGGTAATTTCGTATACACTTTTGTGGAACTCCTTTGGTCTTAATGGTAGTGAAAAGCCATATATTACAATGACATATTTTATCATTGTTTATATGCTTTATAAGACGGCGTTTACCATTATCAGTGTTCCGCATACTGCAATGCTTCCGGAACTTGCACCGGAATATAATTTAAGAACACAGTATAATTCTGTGGGTTATTTGTTTAATTCGGCAGGTATGGTGCCTTCTTTTGGTATAGCAGTTGTTATTCTTGCTATTTTCGGCTCAAATGATAACCTTACATCTCAATCAAAAACACCATTTATTATAATCGGTCTTGTTTTATCTTTGTTTTTCGGTGCTGCAATCTGTCTTACATATTTTAAAACGAGAGAACCAAGCTCACTTGACAACAAGTTAGAGCCATTAGACATAAAATATTTCTTCAAAGAGTATGTTCTTGTTTTTAAGAACAAGTCATTTAGACAGTATTTCTTTATGAGCCTTTCGTATCAGTTTGCAACAGGCTTTTATGCAAATTCAAAGGTTTATTATATTAAATATCTTGCAAATCAGTATAGTAATTACGCTCTTTTTAACGCTGTTGCAGGTGTTGCTGAGGCTGCTGCGTTCCCGCTTAATTATGCATTAACAATGAAGCATGGTAAGAAAAAATGTGGTAATATTGTAACACCTTTAATGGTTGCAGGTCTTGCAATCGGTCTCATTATGCAGACAAGCAAAGGTGAGGGGAACTTTATCTGGTCTGCACTTATGATGATTAGCATGTTGCTTTATCCTTTCGGTATGTCAGGTTTGGGATTTGTTTCAACTAATATTTTCCCTGACCTTACAGACGTTGACGAAATGATAACAGGCAGACGCAGAGAAGGTGTAATTGCAACATTCAGCACCCTGATTAAGAAAAGCATAAGTGGTGTTATGGCAGCAATGGTAGGATTTACCTTGCAAGGTTTTGGTCTTGTTACGGGTGACAAGGTTTCTGATTATGAAAAAGCAACAGGTGAACTTTTTGCCCAGACAGAGAGTGCTGTTCTCGGTGTGCGTATCTGTGTTGCGGTTATTCCGATTATAGCGGCAATTGTTGCCCTTGTTCTTCTCAGAAACTTTAAAATGACAAAAGAAGACCATACAATGATTCGTGCCGCTGTCGCAACAAAGCATAAATACGGTAGCGTAACATTGACTGACGAAGAAAAACAGCGTTGTTATGCAGTTTGCGGACAGAAGTTTGAGGATACGTGGCTCGGTAAAGATAATGATGAGTCACAAGGACATACACTTTGCAAAAATGAGGATGGCAAGTATATAATTTTGCTTGAAAAGGAAGAAAAGGAGAAAAATAATGGGTAAAATTGATATTTCTCAAACTGAGCCAAGACTTAAAAGAAGTAAGTTGTTTGATATTTTCTTCTACATTGTTCAATGGACATGGGGATTGCCCGTAAATATAGTGGGTGGAATTGCGTTTCTTATTTGCACAAAGATTTTAAAGAGAAAATATCAGAAATTTGGATATTCATATATTGTTTATCTTCCATGGAATCAAGGTGGACTTTCATTGGGCTTGTTTATTTTTATGAGAGATAAACACGAGAGCGAAAAATGGACATATAATACACGCATTCACGAATACGGACATACCTGGCAATGCCTTTTGTTAGGCCCGCTTTACTATATTGTTATTGCAATTCCATCAGCAATCTGGTGTAACTGCTTCGCAAAATATCGTCAAAAGAATAATATTTCATATTATAAGGTTTACTGTGAATCCTGGGCAAATGCGTGGGGACAGAAATTTTCTCGTATGAAAATGGTGGATATTAACAAATAAAATGCATATATTATATATGCGTTAAAAAAAGAAAAAGTATTACAAAAATAAAATATCACTTTTTTTAACAGCACAAAGTTAATCTGTAATAATAAATATGTAATTATAACTAAAAAGGAGTAGCTGTTAATGAAAAAGTGTTTTTCGTTGATTCTTGCAATTGTAATGCTTGTTGTGGCATTTCCTATGAATGCCTTTGCGACGACTGATATGGGAGTTCAGGGTGATGCTAACGGGGATGGCAATGTAACTGCCATTGACATCCATATAACACTTCTGGTTGCCGCCGGTTTAAAAACTGTTTCAAAAGAACAAGAAAAGTTGATAGATATGAACAGCGACGGTAAAATTACATCGTTTGACGCCCGTAATGTTCTTAAGAAGGCGACGAGCAAAGATGAGGGCGGAACTGATGAAACCAATGAAAACCAATACGTTGAAATTCTTCGTTTATTTGGTTATGAATATGATGCTGAACAGAATATTTATTATTCAAGATTGAATGCGTGGCAGAGAAACTTTGGCTTTGCAGATATTTATGACAATGCGGCAGCATATACCGCCATGTTATATATGACACTTAAAATTGACTTTGAATATGAGGACCTTCTGTGGCGACTTCAATGGTGGAAAGGACAATATGGTATCCTTGAGGGTGCAGAGCTGGGTGTTTATACAAAAGAGCCGGGATGTATTTCTCCTTTCTATAAATGTGCTGAAGATGAGCATCTTCTTGAAATGTATTTTGAATATTATCAGACGGCTGTCGACTATAATAAAGGGGAACCTCTTTTTACACGATATGAACAGGAACATTGGTGGCTTACCGGATTTAAATTCGGTGTCTGTGACCCACGGAAGAATGTTGTTAAAGCAGTAATTATTGCATATGATGAGGATATGGCTGACGGCATTGAAAATGGTCTTAAAAATGTAACTGATAACGAGGGTAATTGGAACGGATTTGTTAAATATGATGGCGAAAACACCGAGGGCAGTAACTTCTATATAAGAGAAAAAATGCCTGACGGACGATTTAAATTTTCAGTTCTTTGGAAAGATGCAGGATATCTCAACTACGGTGAAATAGAAAATCCTGAATGTCCGTGCAAAACGGTATAAAAATAAGCGGTGAGAATTTTCTCACCGCTGTTTTTATTTTGAGTTGATTTTATAATTTTGAGTATCCGTGACAGTTGATAAGTGCATCAATCTTTTTGCCTTCTTTACAAAGAGGACATTCATAAGACGGACAGCTGAAATAGTCTGGTAAGTCCTTTGGATTAAAAGCAGAATTTATTTCATATCCGTCACACTTATCTGATGTGGCAAATATAGATGCAACACCGGCAACTTCACCACCGTAATACTTAACTGCTTCGATAGCGGAACGTACTGTATTACCAGAAGCTACGGAAACAGCAATTATCAACACGTGTTTGCCTTTAATCATAGGAACAATATTATCTCTGAATAAAAGCTGAGAACCATTGATTATTTCAGGTGTAACAACATAGATTGTCTGGTGAGCATTAATGTTAACGTAGTCGTGTTTTGTAAGCTCATCAGCAATACAAGCACCAACAACTTCCATACCGTCAAGGCAAAGAATAGTGTCAATTATAGAGTTACTGTACTTGTGGTTTTTGCATAATTCCTGTGCAATAGCTTTTGCTTCAGAAAGACGGGATTTTTGTGCAGCAACGTCAATATAGTAGTTGCTATGCGAACTGCTTGTTGCGAAATGACCTTTTGCAACACGAAGAAGCAAGTTGTTATTTTTAGTTCTTATTTTTGTAATTGTACTTGTTGGCATAAGAATCCCCCTTAAGTTTTATAATAATATTGTACACTAAATTTTTCTGAATTACAATACAAATTATTTTTTCTTGATTAGGAAATAAAATATGTGACAGCATCGAATATTATTTCTTTTTTGTATTTTAAAAAAATTTTTTTAAATAATTTTAAAATTTATGTTGTAATTATGAAAGTTTTGTGTTAGAATACATTTAAGGGAATTTTGCCCTGTTTTGGTGCATATTTTATCAACACAAAACAAAGTTTATGTTCATTATTTTTTTGATTTTCTTTGAAATTATTTTGATAAGTAAATCATATGTATAAATGAATATCTTTCAAGGAGGTGCAAGGTATGAAAAACAAGTTTACAAAGTTGGCAGTTCTTATGAGCGTGGTTCTCACACTTATGGGTTCAATTTCAGTTGCAAGCATGGCATGTCTCTTCTGCGACGAGACTGTTGAAGAAGAATATGAGGAAGTTATTCCTGAGGAACCAATCATTCCTGATACAGACGCTGAATAAGAAATATTTTGGTGAGTAAAATGAACTGATGATTTGATTATCGTCGGTTCATTTTTTTATGTTTTCTTATACTGTTTGCCGGTATGGTCAAGGTAGTAATTGTCTTTATATATTAAATTGTTTACTGAAACGAAAGAATAGCCTTGTTTTTCGAGTTCTGTAAGCACTTTATCAAGGGCAGGTGCAGTGTTTTCAACACCGTTGTGAAACAGTACAATTGAGCCGTTTTCAGTTCGTGACAAAATTCTTTGCACAATCTCGTCAACGGAAAGTCCTGTATAATCAAGGCTATCCACATTCCATTGTATAGTGTGCATTCCAAGGTCTTTGGCGACCTCGAGACTTTGGTCTGTGTAGTCACCTGACGGTGCTCGTAACAGAGTAACTTTATCTCCTGAAATTGCTTCCAGTTTCTTGTTGCAGTTTACTATTTCTTCTCGTATTTCTTCTCTTGAGCATTTCGAAAATGCCTTATGAGTGTCCGAATGGTTGGCAATTGTATGACCTGCGTCGCAAAAAGCTTTTACACTTTCAGGAAATTTTTCTGCCCAATCTCCCACAATAAAGAAAGTGGCTATTGCATTATGCTTTTTCAGTATTTCTATAAGTTGTTCAGTATCCTGATTTGTCCAGGCCGCATCAAATGTGATTGCGATTTTCTTTTCGTCAGTCTGTACCGAATAAATCGGTAAATTTCTTGTTGCTGAAGCAGATGACACATATTTACCTGCAATAAGACCAAGCATCATAATAACGGCTAATAGAATGGACATAACTCCCATAATTTTTCGTCCTGAAACAGTTCTGAACCACATAAAAAAATCCCTCCCATAAAACCTATGAGAGGGACAAAATATTTTATGAAATGATTTTTAAGTTAGCTTATGACTGTTTTCTGAGTTCTGCGATTTCGTTAGCAACAAATTCATCAAGTGAAGGCTGTTCATTAAGTTGTTTCTTAAATCCTTTACCAACCACAACATTCATTGCAACGTTAACAAGGAAGAGCACACAACCCACAATAAAACCAAAGCCGAGGCTACATTCAGTAACAATTCCGCCGCCGAGTGTTTCACATGCAGTTGTGAACTGTGCAAATAATACAGCAGAAACCGCCCAACAAGCAGTAGCAAGAACATTGAGAACTACATTGAAAACGTATTTCATCTTGATGCTTGCAATGAGTAACACGAAAAAATTAAGAACACCGAAAACTACCGCAAGGAGCATAAGCACGCAAGCAATAACAACCATTGTTGCCGCTGTTCCTAAAACCTTACCACCCATAAGGGTGATAGCACTGCCAATATCTGTTTCAAGAAGATAATTAAGAATAAAGGTGAGGAATGAAATAGATTGTTCACTCTGGTTAAAAGGAAGATTAAGTTTGAAATCATAAAGTGGAAGAACAAGCGCAATAAGTGGTGCAAAAGTAAGTATAAGACGAGCTATACGAAGTTTTGAACCAATAATTGCAGACTTGAAGTTCTGAAGTGTATAGTGAAATTTTGCAAAAGCATTTTCTGCGAAATCAGCATCGTCATTCAAACGCTTTTCCCACTGGTGGTTTGCAAGGTTGACACCGCATTCAGGACATTCAGCTTTAATATTCCACATTTTAAGTGTGTGTCCGCATTCAGGGCATTTAGCAGCCATAAAATCACTCTTTCATAATTTAGGTTGAAAATCTTAATATATTTTACTACAATTATTTCCTTTTTGCAAGTCTAATTACATTCCAGGAAAGTGGTTTAAGGTCAACGGTAAGTGTTTTGCCGTCAAGTTGAGGTTTATCAACTTTAAATGGTTTTACAGGAGTTGCGAGTGCACTGTTTTCAGCCTTAACATCAAAACCACTCATTTCAATATGTTCAAGCACCTCAAAGTTTTCAAAATCAAGAAGTGAAACATCAAAAAGTACATTTTCATCGAGATTTCTGTTTACAGCAAAAATTGTAAGATTTTCTTTATCCTCACTCAATGTTGCGATAGATTCAATGTCAGGAACATCAGTAAATTCCTTTGTATCGTGCTTTGGAGAAACAACTCTTGAATCGAGAGTATATCCACGACCATAATTTGAAAGGTGCATAAACGGATAGAAAATTGTCTGTTCCCAACATTTCCCCCCGTTTTCGGTCATAATAGGTGCAATAACATTTACAAGCTGTGCAAGACAAGCAATCTTGACTCTGTCAGCATTTTTGAGGAGTGTCATAAGCATAAGAGCAACTAAGAGTGCGTCCTCAAAATTGTAAATATCTTCAAGCTGATGAGGTGCTGTACACCACTTGTCAACATGAACACCGTTTGAATGATACCATACATTCCATTCATCAAATGAAAGGTTGATTGTGTGCTTTGAGCGTTTTTTACCTTTTATGTAGTCACAAATGCAGACAACAGTTTTGATGAATTCGTCCATAATCATATTCTTTGCGAGGAATGAAGGTGTATCATCAGAACGGTTATCAAAATATATGTGAAGTGAAAGATAGTCAACTTTATCATAAGCAAGGTCAAGAGTAGTTGATTCCCATTCACCGAATGTGGGCATACCTCTGCTTGCACTACCGCAAAGGACAGTTTCAATGGAATTATCTGTCCATTTCATAATCTTTGCCGCTTCACTTGCTGTTCTGCCGTATTCATAAGCAGTTTTGTGGCCGATTTGCCAGTCACCGTCCATCTCGTTACCAAGACACCAGAGTTTGATGTTGTGAGGGTCTTCATAACCGTGAGAACGACGAAGGTCACTCCAATAACTGCCACTCTTATGATTGCAATATTCCACAAGATTTCTTGCTTCTTCAGGACCGCGAAGACCGAGATTTACTGCCATCATAGGTTCTGTTTTTGCCTTTTTACACCAAGTTACAAACTCGTTTGTGCCGAAAAGGTTTGGCTCTGTAACACCCCAAGCAAGTTCAAGCTTTTTAGGGCGGAGCTCTTTAGGTCCTACGCCGTCTTCCCAATTATATCCGGAAACAAAGTTGCCGCCGGGATAACGGACAATGGGAACATTAAGTTTCTTTACCTTTTCAATAACATCCTGTCTGAAACCGTTTTCGTCAGCAGTAGGATGGTCGGGTTCATAAATACCGCCGTAAACGGCACGACCTAAATGCTCGATAAACGAGCCGAAAATTCTATCATCAATTTTCGCACTTGTAAATTCAGATACAAGTGACATTTTTGCTTTTTTCATTATATGTTACCACTCCAGAGAGGTTATTTTGCTGTGGTGCCTTCTTCAGGGATTTCCTGTTTTTCCGAAATGAAGTTGTGAAGAATCTGTTGGTTTTCTTCCATATCCATAACAAGACTTGCACCTACGCCGGGGATATTTTCATCATGCCATGTTCCTTTTGCAGGTATCTGACATTGAACAATAGGATAAGTATATACCTTATCTTTCATAGCGGAAAGACCAAGACTCATGATTTTATTTGATGACATATTTGTTTTTACAAGTGGGACAATGGTTTCTGCCAAAGAGTACAATTCTTTTAAACCCTTTGTAGATGCTTTTTCCACAATTGCAGTAATAACTTTTCTCTGACGCTCAGTACGTTTGAAGTCGTTGTCAAGATAACGGATTCTGCTATACCATAAAGCTTCCTGACCGTTGAGAAGAACATCTTCACCTGCCTCAATTCTTACAGGGACACCAACACTACCTGAATGGTATGTGTAATAACTTTCTTTTTCCGTAACATCAACATTGATACCGCCCAAGGCGTCAACGATTGTCATAAAGATGTTAAAGTCAATGAGGGCATAGTATTCAATGTCGATTTTATAATTCAATTCAAGAGTGTCAGACAGAGTCTGGATTCCACCACGGAAATAAGCGGAATTGAGTTTTGACCAATGATTTTTACCTGCAATCTCTACATAAGAGTCACGAAGGAAAGATGTGAGTTTAATCTGCTTGTTCTTCTTGTCAATGGTTGCAAGGATAACGGTGTCAGAACGAGAGCCTATTTCAGTTTCGCGCTCATCAACACCTACTAATAATACATTGATTTGGTTAGGGAACTGTTCAAGTTCATCGAAATTGACAAAAGCATTGTCGCCTAACTGTTCGTCTGTATCAAAAGAAGAGAGAAGCTTATCAATTTTCTGGTATCCGAAAATACCCACACAGGATAACACCGCAATTAAAATACAAAGAATTGCAATAATTGTTTTTTTGACGGGTCGTTTCTCCTTTTTCTTTTCTTCGGGTTCGTCTGAAGACAGGTCACCGTAAACATCACCTATATTATCATACTGAATTTCCTGACGACGTCTGTTTTGCACAGCACTGTTATATTTAACCTGAAAATCCTGTTCGTCAGAAATATCATCATAAGCTGTTTCTGAAGAAGATGAAACATCTTCAAACTCATCAGTATTTGCAGAGTTACTGAAAACATCTTCAAACTTATCTGTATCCGTTTTATTATTAAAAATGTTGTCAAATTCGTTATCTGAATTGTTAAAACGATTGTTAGCCATTTCTTTACTCCTTATTTTGATTATATCTTTTTATATTCTACAACATTATGAGAAAAATCACAATAATTTTATCAAAAAAATAAAGGAAAAAATAAGAATTATTTATGTTATACTTGCAAGATTGAAATAAAATATGTATAATGGTAAACAGTTTTAGTTTTGTTAACAATTATTGTTAACTGTATTCAGGAGTAGATACATATGTTAGGTAAGTATGTAAGAGTACGTGTTACCAAGCCTATGCACTACTTTGACAGAGAAAAGAATTTTTCATACGATTTGAATTATGGTGTAGTCGAAAGTGGGATTGATGCACTATCTCCTGTCAAGGGTGCATATATTATGGGTGTAACACACAGAGTCCGTGTTTTTGAAGGACGTGTTATAGCAGTAATAAAGCGAAAAGATATGGGTGGAATTATTCTTGTAGTTGCACCGAAAAGTAAACGTTATATTGTTCATCAGATAGAAGATGCTGTGGCATTTGCCGAAAAAGAGGTAACTTATGATATAAGTTGTCTTTATGAAAGCTCATGCGGTGCTATTGTTTATCGAATAATTAACGGTGAAACAAGATTTTTGCTTATTAAAAACAAGCGAAGTTCAAATTGGGGTTTCCCGAAAGGACATATGGAACGCGGAGAAACCGAAAAAGAAACTGCGTATCGTGAAGTTTTGGAAGAAGCCGGCATAAAAATCCGTTTTCTTCCCGATTACAGATTCTGTTCGGAATATTCAATTCAAGGAAGAATCGAGAAAAGTGTTGTAATTTTTCTTGCAACAACTGACGATACTACTACTATTATCCAACGCGAAGAAATTGAAGAATATCTCTGGCTTAAGTTCGATAAGGCCATGAGTTCACTTAAATTCCCTAATGACAAGCAGATGTTAAGAAAAGCTAATGAGTACCTTTTAAAAGCGGAGGTAACAAATGGTTGAAACATTAGTAAATGAAATAACGGCTTTCCTGCAGGATAAGGTTCCCGAGGAACTGGTGGCTTTTGTTATATCGCTTTTGCCTGTACTTGAATGTCGTGGCGGTATGATTGCCGCAAGACTTATGGAAATTCCTTTTATCAAGGCATTTTCGATTTGTTTTCTTGGCAATATACTTCCAATTCCGTTTATTATTCTTTTCATAAGAAAAATATTTGAGTTTTTGCGCAGATATAGTTTTTTTGAAAAGATTATTGTGAAACTTGAAGCAAAGACTGCAAAAAATAAAGATAAGGTTTTGAAATATAAATCTTGGGGACTTTTGTTATTTGTTGCAATTCCTTTGCCGGGAACAGGTGGCTGGACAGGTGCTTTAATGGCGGCGCTTCTCGATATTCGTTTCAAGCGCTCTTTACCTATAATCGCTTTAGGTGTGCTTATAGCAGGATTTATAATGTCAGGACTCACATACGGAATATTCCAGATGTAACAACAGAATACGACAAAACCCCATCATCACGATGGGGTTTTATTTTTTATGTTACATTTTGCACTTTGCGCTTTGCATTCTGCATTTATTCTATGACTTTTCCGTCTTTTATATAAATTCGTGGTACTCGCGGTGTTATAAGACAACAGAATTCGTAGTTAAAACGATAATCAGCATCTGACAGCTCTTCAACGGTGATTGTTTCATTACCGTCAGTACCCACAAGCGTGACTTCATCGGCAATCTGCACATTCGGGAGATGTGACACATCAATCATAAACTGGTCCATACACACTCTGCCTAATATTTTACAACGAGTGCCGTGTACAAGCACCTCACCGTTATTTGATAAATATCTTGGATAGCCGTCACCGTAGCCTACGGGAACAGTTGCAATTTTCATTTCTCTGTCAGTAACATAAGTTGAGCCATAGCTGACTGCAAATCCCTTACCGACAGTTTTCACAAATGAGATATGACTCTTGAACTCTAATGCAGGAAAAAGTTTGTAATTCCTATTCATTTCATCTGACGGATAAAGTCCGTAGAGCATAATTCCGCAACGGACCATTTCACCTGCGTAACCGTCAAGCTCCATAGCCGAAGCACTGTTATACATATGACGGACGGGAATTTTATATCCCTCGTTTATCAGTTTATCAGTAAAGTCAAGAAATTTTTTCTTTTGTGAATTTGCAGAGGTCTTGTCAGTCGTATCAGCATTGGCAAAGTGAGTAAAAGCACCGTCAACGGCAACATTGTCAAGGGCAAAAACAGATTTTATTTGCATTTCGCCGTTTTCGTCAGGCTGAAAACCGATTCTGCCCATACCTGTGTCGATTTTAATATGCACTTTGGCTATTTTACCAAGTTCCTGTGCTTTTTGTGAAAGTCCCTGAGCAGTAACGGTATCAATAACTGTACATGTAATATCATTCTCAATGGCAGCAACATAGTCCTGACGGAAAATCTGACCTAAAATAAGCACAGGTGCAGTAATTCCATTCTCACGAAGTTCAAGTGCTTCGTCGATAGCGGCAACGCCCAACATTCCTGCACCGAACTCAACAAGAGCCTTTGCAGTTTCAACTGCACCGTGACCGTAAGCATTGGCTTTGACGATACCCAAGATTATCATATCGTCACCAAACTTTTCGCGGACAGTCTGCATATTCTTTTTTATGTTATCAAGATTTATTTTTGTATAAACTCTTTTTGGTAACATATTTGTTCCTCTTATTTCTCTTAATTCTAACTAATTTATTTTATTGATATACTGATTTTTTTATGATATAATCATTATCAAATCATATTATAATAAATTTTCACTATAAAAACAAGTTAAAATCGAATTAATAATACCGGGAAATGCATTTTATGAGAAAAAAACGTATTACTTTATCAACAACACAGCTTATAATGGAAAGTTTTCTGTCAGTCATATTAGTAGGAAGTGTATTACTTGCACTGCCTGTAAGCTCCGCTGACGGAAATGCTGTATCATATATAGATGCTTTTTTTACTGCTACCACAGCAACCTGTGTAACGGGACTTGTAACTGTACCAACGGTTACTACATGGAGTTTATTCGGACAAGTGGTTATATTATGTCTTATTCAGCTTGGCGGATTAGGAATAATCACCGTAATGTCAGGGTTTATGATTGCTCTGCACAAGAAAATAGGTATTGCTGACCGTTTGCTCATACAGGATGCATTTAATCTGAATACGCTTTCAGGTCTTGTAAAGTTTGTAAAGAAAGTTATATCAGGTACAGCTATTGTTGAAGGCGTTGGTGCTCTCCTTTATATGACGGTTTTTGTTCCCCAATACGGTCTGAAAGGAATATGGATTTCAATATTCAATTCAATATCTGCTTTTTGTAATGCAGGTATAGATATTATATCAGAGAACAGTTTGTGTGAATACGCAACTAACCCTATAATCAATGCAGTTACTTGTATTCTTATTATTGTGGGTGGTATCGGTTATGTTGTATGGTGGGATGTCATACGTATTTGGCAATTTCGTAAGAAACAAGGTTTGAACAGCGTTAAAAGACTTACTCTGCACAGTAAAATTGCACTTTGGATGACAGCAATACTCATTATTTCTGGTGCGTTGGCATTTTTTGTATTTGAATATAACAATCCGCTAACCATTGGTGAACATTCTATTTTCGATAAAATTCAGATAGCAATTTTTCAATCCGTGACAACAAGAACGGCAGGTTTTGCAACTGTACCGCAACAGAACTTAACAAATTCATCAGCCATTATTTCATTGTTGCTTATGTTTATTGGTGGTTCTCCTGTGGGTACGGCAGGCGGTATAAAGACAGTCACAATTGCCGTATTGCTGATTACTGCTTCTTCAATGATAAAAAACAAAAACGAGATTACAATTTTTAACCGAGCAATATCTCAAAAAGCCGTCAAAAAAGCGGTTGCAGTTTTCAGTATGTCTTTTACAATTATGTTTGTTTCTACAATTCTTCTGTCTATGGTAACAGATGCTTCTGTTATTGACATTATGTATGAAACTGTAAGTGCCACTGCTACCGTTGGACTTACACGAAATATAACTGGAACACTTAACATATGGGGAAAGATAATAATTATTGTTACAATGTATCTTGGAAGAGTAGGACCTATATCGTTGGCACTTGCTCTCAATATGAAAAAAGATAAGCAGAATATAGTAAAAACTCCGTTTGAAGAAATTAGTGTGGGTTAATTTTATACCCGGAAAGGAATAATATGAAAACTAATAATTCTTATGCTGTGCTTGGTTTAGGCAGATATGGATATGCTGTGGCAAAGGAACTTGTTGCAAGTGGTGCAGAAGTTCTTGTAGTAGATAGTGATGAAGAAGTTATAAATGATGTGGTAGATGAATTTCCAATTTGCAAATGTGCAGATATAACTGATGCAGATGCAATAGAACAGTTGGGAATTTCCAATGTGGATGTAGTAATTATTGCCGTTGCGAGCAATTTGGAAACAAGTGTTATGGCTACAACACTGTGTAAGGATATTGGCGTTGAAACGGTTATAGTTAAATGTGCTAATGAAATGCAATGTAAAATTTTAAGCAAAGTCGGTGCTGATAAGGTTGTGTTGCCTGAATTTGAAGCGGGTACAAGACTTGCTAAAAATTTATTGAGTTCAGGTTTTGTAGATATTCTTGAACTGACAAATAATATTTCACTTGTTGAGTTTGATGTCAAACCTGAATGGGTTGGTAAAACTCTTGTTGAGTTGAATTTGAGAAAAAAATATTCCGTAAACATCATTGCAATACAAAAAGACAATGATGTTTCAACGGAAATTGACCCTAATAAACCTCTTGAACAGACAATGAAACTTATTGTTGTTGCAAATCGTCATAAACTTGAAAAAATGAGATAAAAAGAAAGAGTTAACACGAGATTAAAGTGTTAACTCTTTTTTATGTGTCAGTTGCCTTTTTTCCATGTTGACGGAATAAATAAAATCATCATAGGAAGAACTTCAAGTCTGCCTATCAGCATATCCGCGGAAAGAACAATTTTTGATAAGACAGATAGGTGGCTGAAGTTTTCTACGGGTCCCACAAGAGAAAGTCCGGGACCTACATTATTGATGCAGGTAATTACAGATGAAAATGTTGTGGTAAAATCAAAGTTGTTAAGGGAAACAAGCAAGATGGATAGTGCCGCTACAAGCATATAAACCACAAAATAAACACAGGTTGCCGAAACAGTTTCCTTATCAAGCACGGCATTGTCAAGACGAATAGATTTTACGCGCCTCGGATTAAGTGCTCGTCTTAATTCTCTGATACTTGCCTTGAAAAGAATAATAATTCTGCCAACCTTTAGACCGCCACCTGTTGACCCTGCACAAGCACCTATAAACATAAGGGTAATGATTATAAACTGTGAAAGTACCGGCCATTGGTTAAAGTCTGCGGTGACAAATCCCGTTGTGGTAATAATAGATGCCACCTGGAACCCGGCTTTTCTTAAAGCATCACCGAAAGAATTGACCATAGGCATTATATTGAGTGTGATTACACTTATTGAAACAGCAATAATGCCAACATATGTCCAAAGTTCTTCACTTTTTATTGCTCGTTTGAATTGCTTGATTAAGATAAGATAGAAAAGATTAAAGTTAATACCAAAAAGCAACATGAAAACAGTACATACCATTTCAATTGGTAAACTGTTGTATGCGGCAATACTTGCATTTTTTACTGAAAATCCACCTGTACCTGCTGTTGCAAAGGCAGTTGTTACGCTGTCAAAAAGAGGCATATCGCAACAAAGCAGAGCAATAATTTCTGCTACGGTAAATACAGCATAAATGATGTATAGAATACGCGCAGTAATGGTTGTTTTTGAAACAATTTTGCCCACACTCGGTCCCGGTACTTCAGCACGCATAATGTGCATTGACTGCATGTCTTTCTGAGGAAGAAATGCAAGAACAAACATAAGGATTCCCATACCGCCAATCCAATGTGTAAAAGCACGCCAGAAAAGAATACTTTTTGATACGGATTCAATATCCGTAAGTATTGTTGCACCTGTGGTGGTGAAACCTGAAACAGTTTCAAAGAAGGCATTGACAATTGACGGAATTTCACCTGAAAAAACAAATGGTAATGCACCAAAGAATGAAAGCAGAATCCACGAAAGAGACACTATAACAAAACCCTCACGGGCATAGACAGTTCTTTTCTCAGGCTTTGGCAGGTTCATAATCGCACCAGTACCCAGTAAAAGTCCCATTACTATTAAATAAATATGAAAAAGATTTTCTTTATAGTATAGTGAAACAAACAATGGTAAACAGAGAAGCGCAGCCTCTGCCCACAAAAGTCTGCCCACAGTTTTAAGAACAATTTTAAAATTCATTTATATTCGCCTTACTCAAAAATTTCGTTGATACTGCTGATATGATTACGTTTTGTTACAATTACAATGCTGTCATTCAATTCAATGCAATCATTACCGCCCGGATAAATAACCTTATGATTTCTGATTATACAAGCAATAAGTGTGTCACGCTTGAGCCTTAAATCACGAAGAGGAATTCCGATTTCAGAAAAATCAGCTGTAATCTTGAATTCGAGAGCTTCAACCTGACCGCCAACAAGCTTATAAAGAGTCTGAACGCTTGATTCTTCGCCTGAATTTTCAAGTGCTCGTGCATAGGCAATAATTCTGTTTGCAGCAATTGCTTTTGATGAAAAGGCACTGTCCATACCAATGCTTTCAAGCACCTCATAGGAAACGCGATTAACCTTTGCGACGGTTTTGCTGACACCAAGTGCTGATGCGTACATTGATGAGATAATATTTTCTTCATCAATAGTTGTAAGAGCAACAAAGGCATCCTGACCTTCAAGTCCCTGTTCAAGCAGAATCCCACGGTCTGTACCGTCACCGTGAATAATATCTGCATCAGGAAGAAGTTCGCAAAGTTTTTCGCAACGTTCAATATTACTTTCAATAATCTTTACACTATATCCGCCTGTTTCACAAAGCTGACGAGCAAGATAATAACCCATCTTGCCGCCACCGATAATCATAATATTCTTTGTGCGGTGCTTGTAGATTTTAAGTTGTTTAAAGAAACTAACAAGAACGCCTCTCGGTGCAGTAACGTGAATTTTGTCACCTGCCTGAAGGACAAAATCACCTCGCGGGATGATAACTTCATTTTTTCTCTGAACAGCACAGACAAGAATTTTAACATCAAATTTGTTGAAAATATCTGTCAACTGCATATTACAAAGCGGATTTCCTTGCTCGATTTTAAGTTCAACAAGGTCAACAAGTCCACGGTAAAATGTTTCAATATTTATGGCATTAGGGAAGCGAAGCACCTTTGCAATTTCGTTTGCAGCATCAAGTTCAGGATTTACAATCATACTTAGTCCCAATGCATCTTTAAAGAACGGAAGCTGATTAAGGTAATCGGGATTTCTTACTCTTGCGATTGTATGTGCAGCACCGGACTTTTTAGCTATAAGACAGCTTAAAATATTAAGCTCATCTGATGATGTTGCAGCAATAAAAAGGTCACAGGAATCAACTCCTGCTTCCAGGAGCACTTCGCAGTTAGCTCCGTTTCCGCAAATTCCCATTACATCAAATGAGTTTACCATTTGTTCAACGATTTTCTGGTCGCGGTCAATGACAACAACATTGTGTCCTTCAACTGAAAGATGTTCAACCAATGTTGCACCGACTTTACCGTCACCTACAATTACAATATTCATACCATTCACCTGTATTTCAAATTGATGATAATATACCAAATAATATATTATCACAATATATTGAATTTTACAATACAGAATTGACCGAAGTGTTTTTTTGTGATAAATTATTTATAGCGAGTTGATTTAATCAGCGATTACTACAGAGGTGATTTTATGTCAAAGGTTATAGCAATAATTTTAAGCGTTGTAGTTGCAATAACAGGAATTTTTTCACTTATTCTTGGCAAAAGCGTGGAAATAAAGTCAGCTGATGAACGAATTCAGGATAATGAAAATCTAATAGTTGCTTCATATAATACTGCAGCACCTTGGGGAAGCCTTCTTGACGGTACTCAGAGCAATAAACGAGTTAAACTTTTTGCACAGCAAATTAACGACCTGCTTCCTGATGTTTTAGGTGTTCAGGAACTTAATAACATCTGGCTTAAAAAACTTCAGGACTATCTGCCACAATATGATTATTACGGAGTTCTTCGTGGTGGCGACGAAAACGAGAAAAAATCAGAGATGAACGGCATTTTCTATCTTAAAGATAAATTTGAACTAATAGAGAGCAACACTTTCTGGATTTCCGAAACACCTGATGTGGAATCAAAATTCGATGGTGCAGGTTGTAACAGAACTTGCTCATATATTGTTCTTAAAAACAAGTCAACAGGTGAAATTCTCGCTCATCTCAACACTCATCTTGATAACGCAAGTGTTGAGGCACAGAATTTAGGCGGAACACTTATTGCCCATAAAACTAATGAAATTATTTCAAGTTATGGTAATATTCCTGTTGTTGTGACAGGCGACTTTAATCAATACAGTGACGGTGCAGGTTGTAAAGCCCTTGAAAATAAAGGCTTTTTAAATGCTAACACAACAGTTGCTGATGGTGATAATATGCTTACATATAACGGTTGGACCAAGGAAACTGTGGGCAGACCAATTGACTTTATCTTTGTGAATAACGGTTTTTCGGTCAACAGTTATGAGGTTGTGACGGATACGGGTTCAAGAACAAATATTTCCGACCATTATATGATAAAAGCAACTTTGAAAATTAACTGATGTTGGTAATTTTATTTACAAAGCAGAAACTTGTATTTAAAAGATATCTGTGATATAATTATCATCAGCACATTATGTTAAAGGAGATTAGTTATGAAAAAGTTTTTAGCAAAATTATTGGTATTTGTCTTAATATTTTCTTTTGCTGCATGTAATGGTGGCAGTGATGAAGAAACAACAACTGCAAAGCAACCATATAAAGAGAATCATGAAACTATCGTATTTGAAGACCCTGTTGTTACAGAGCCCAAAAGCCTTTTCAAACTCGTTAAGGCGAAGGATTACAATTTAAAAGAAGGTAAACCAAATACAAACCAGACATCAAAGGTGACATTTATTGCGAACAGATATGACACCAAGCAAAAGAACTATGTGTGTATTATCCCTGAAAATGTTAGTATTGGTGAAACTAAACTTGTTTTAAATGAAACGGTTTTAAAGGATATTCTTGCAAATGGTTGGACAATTGATGGCAAGGTTACAGAAGACAAGGTTGTAGCTGCCGGTAAAAATTCAAGTGTAATCATTAAAAACAGTAAAAATGAAATTGCAATGTTATCCGTAACGAATAAAACAAGCAGTGACTTAGCTCTTTCCGAATGTGTTATAACAGCGGTAAGCTATGTAGGAGCTGTGAAAAGCGATTTTGCCTGGTCAGAAATAACACTGGGTAAAAAAGTGACTACAAAGGCTACTTATGCAGATGTGATAAAGGAATTAGGCGCACCAAAGGCGATTAATGTGGTAGAATATTATGAGGTAAATGACTATAAATATTGTAAAGCGACTTTGATATATGAACAGAAAAAAGACGATGTAACATATTCCGTATCCATTAGTTTTACAGATGACAATAAAACACTTAAAGTAGATAGCTTTGCTGTGGAAGCAAAATAAGAATTTTGCATAAAAGCACGATTAAACCATAAACTATAAAAAATAAAAAGTTGGTGATTTTTAATGGTTTATGTGTGTGAAGTCTGCAGTTGGATGTATGATGAGGAAGCCGGATGCCCTGAAATGGACATTACTCCGGGGACAAAATTTGAAGAATTACCTGATAATTTTGAATGTCCCTTATGCCATGTGGGAAAAGATATGTTTGTTCCTGAAAAATAAAGGAGAGGTAAAACCTCTCCTTATTTTTTATTCTTTTTCTTTTCTTGCCTTGATAACTTTAAGTCTTGTAAAATCTTCACGTTCTTTTTCGTCAAGTGATTCACTAATAAACTTAATTGTCTGTCGGAATTTAGGAATCATAATGTTATTGAGTGCATTTGCTCTTTTTCGAGTCTTTTTAACGGCATCAGCAAGTCGGTAAACTCCTGATTCAATTTCTGCAAGTTTTAAGGTATTCTTCTTTGCTTCGTTAAAATAGATAAACGCCTGGTCAAGGTAACCGTTTGTCGCCGCAAGACCGAAATATGGTTCAAGAGGTGTATCCTGAGAGCTTATAACAGGAATTTCCACACCCATAACGCTTTTAAAATCAATATTGAGGCTATCATCAATGGGAACAGTTCTTGAAAAACTGCGACAGATACCTAAAGTAGTGTTAGCAAGGCGTAGATAGTAATATGCTTTCTCATAACAACTGTTAATTTCCTGACGGACAGTTTTAGCATCTTCAACCAGAGTCATCATTTCACGGACAAGAATATTCTTTTTTCTGTCCATAAGCTCATAACCCAGCAAAGCAAGTTCAAGGGATTTCTGAGTCGCCATAAGATTGCTTTTTGTTGGAAAAATATCAGCCATTACACACACTCCTTTCAGATATTTTTTTATTATTTAAACTTGTGGTTTATAGAATTTGTCAAGAATTGCATCATCAACTCTGTCAAGTTCACTTCTCGGAAGCATTGACAGAAGTTCCCAACCTAAATCAAGGGTTTCTTCGATAGTTCTGTTTTCTGTAAAAGACTGATTTAAAAATCTCTTTTCAAAAGCCTTGCCAAAATCTAAAAGATTTTTGTCAGCAGAGGATAACTCGTCTTCACCAATAACAGATGCTAACGCTTTTGCATCCTGAACTTTTGCATAAGTTGCAAGAAGTTGATTTGCAAGTGGTTGGTGGTCAGCTCTTGTGTAGCCATCACCGATACCGTCTTTCATGAGTCGGGAAAGTGATGGTAAAACATTAACGGGAGGATAAATTCCCGCAGAACTCAAATCACGACTGAGTACAATCTGCCCCTCTGTAATATAGCCCGTAAGGTCAGGCACGGGATGTGTAATGTCGTCATTAGGCATAGTGAGGATAGGTAATTGTGTAACAGAACCTTTTTTTCCTTCAATCATACCGGCTCTTTCATAAAGTGCGGCCAAATCGGAATAGAGATAACCGGGAAAACCTTTTCTTGAAGGGATTTCACCACGTGACGAACTGTATTCACGGACAGCCTCTGCGTATGCTGTCATATCTGTCATAACAACAAGAACGTGTTTGCCAAGTTCAAAGGCAAGATATTCAGCAGCGGTCAGAGCACATTTTGGTGTCATAATTCTTTCTACAATAGGGTCATTGGCAAGGTTTAGGAACATTACAACTCTGTTCATTACATTTGCAGAGATAAAAGATGAACGAAAATACTGCGCAACGTCATTTTTAACACCCATAGCTGCAAAAACGATGGCAAAATCATCGCTGTCAGCTATTGTTGATTGACGAACAATCTGTACGGCCAATTCATTGTGTTTCATACCTGAACCTGAAAAAATCGGCAACTTTTGTCCACGGATAAGTGTAGCAAGAGCATCGATTGACGAAATACCGGTCTGAATAAAGTTTCTCGGGTATTCACGAGAAACAGGGTTTATTGGTGCGCTGTTCACATCTCTTTTGTCAACTGCGAAGATTTCGCCAAGTCCGTCGTTTGGTCTGCCAAGTCCGTCAAAAACTCTGCCGAGAATTTCCGGAGAAAGCGGAAGACACATACTTTCACCTGTAAAAGAGGTTTTTGTATTATTCATTGAAATTCCACGAGTACCCTCGAAAATCTGAAGAGTAACTCTTTCGCCTTCGATTTTGACAACTCGACCTGTACGGGTTGTACCGTCTTCCAGATGCAGAGTAGCCATTTCTTCATAAGAGGCATTCTTAACACCGTCAATTACAGCGAGAGAACCATTGATTTCAGATAACTTTAAATGTTGAACTATCATTCTCTCACCACCTTAATATAAAAGATTCTTGATTTCAGTATCAATATCCTTTTTTAGTGTATCAAAAAGGTGGATACTGTCATTAGGAATGTCGTATTTCATTTTGACAAGTTTATCAAAAATGCCTGTTGCAAGAAGTCTGGATACGGGGATTTGACGAGCCACAACTTCACGGCAACGGTGATAGAAATAAAGGATAATTTCCATCATTTTAAACTGTTTTTCAATAGGTACAAATGTATCATCCTTATGGAAAGCATTCTGCTGTAAAAAACCTACACGAATTACCCTTGCGATTTCTATAATCAGTTTTTGGTCATCGGGAAGCACATCTGCACCGATAAGTTTGACGATTTCCATAAGGTTATTTTCTTCTGCAAGAATACTACACATTTCGTCACGATTTTTCATAAATTCCTTATTAACATTATCGTTGTACCAATCGGAAAGGTCGTTTAAGTATTCACTGTATGAATTATTCCAGTTAATGGCAGGATAATGACGAGCATATGCAAGACTTTTGTCAAGCGCCCAGAAACATCGTGTAAAACGTTTTGTGTTTTGTGTGACAGGCTCGGAAAAGTCAGAACCCTGAGGTGAAACTGCACCAATGAGAGTTACAGAGCCTTCGCTTCCGTTAAGATTTTCAAAATATCCTGAACGTTCGTAAAATTCGGAAAGTCTTGACGGAAGATAAGCAGGGAAACCCTCGTCGGCAGGCATCTCTTCAAGACGACCTGAAATCTCACGCAGAGCCTCTGCCCAACGTGATGTGGAGTCTGCCATAAGTGCCGTGTGATAACCCATATCACGATAGTATTCAGCAAGTGTAATACCTGTGTAAATAGATGCTTCACGTGCGGCAACGGGCATATTTGAAGTGTTAGCAATAAGCACCGTTCGGTCGAGAAGGGGAGTACCGTTTTTAGGGTCAATAATTTCAGAAAATTCTGTAAGCACCTGAGTCATTTCATTACCACGTTCACCGCAACCAACATAGATGATGATATCTGCGTCGCACCACTTTGCAAGTTGGTGTTGTGTCATGGTCTTGCCTGTACCAAAACCACCGGGGATTGCGGCTGCACCGCCTTTTACAATGGGGAAAACGGTGTCAATTATTCTTTGTCCCGTAATCAATGGTCTGGTTGATGTGCTACGATTCTTAACAGGACGAGAAGTACGGATTGGCCAGCGTTGACAAAGAGTGATTTTGTGAACATTATCCTTATTGTCAGTTACCTCGATAATGGTATCTTCAACGGTATATTCACCGTCAGCCACACATTTGGTTACAGTACCCTGAATATTTGCAGGTATCATTGATTTGTGAGTAATAACTCTTGTTTCGGGACATTCTGCAAAAATTGTACCACCTGAAACAGTATCGCCTACACTCACCTTAACGGATACCTGCCATTTTTTATCCTTTGGAATTGCAGGAACATCAATGCCTTTACCGATAAAAGCACCCGAGACTTTTTCAATATCTTTCAACGGTCGCTGAATACCATCAAAAATATTTGAAAGTATACCGGGGCCTAATGTGACACAGATAGGTGAGCCTGTAGGATAAACGGATTCACCTGGACATAGTCCACCTGTTTCTTCATAGACCTGAATTGTGGTGAAATCGTTGTTAATACCGATAACTTCACCAACAAGTCGATTGTTCCCCACATATACCATTTCCATCATTTCAAAGTCGGTTTTACCTTTTATGGTAACAACGGGGCCGTTAATGCCAAATATTTTGTTTTCAGACATATTCAACGCCCCCTAAAAGATTTTTAAGTTAGATTTTTTTATAAAATCTCTGTATTCTGTATCAAGACGACTGTCAAGTGTGTCGTCTGTAACAACTGTTCCGTCTTTGTTTATTCCTTTAAGACCGCCTGAAATAATAGTGGAATCTTCTTTGACGGTACAGTTAGTTGTATTTCTGATTTTTTCTGTATATTTCATATCTTTTGTACCAACGAGGATTGTCGTATCATCACCCATGGCATTTTTTAATGCAACAGCACTTCTGAGCAGGAAATTCTCATAATCTACTGAATTTACAAACGCTTCTGTTTTCTCTCTTACTTCTGCAAAAATATTATCTGTAATAGATGTGCGTAAAGAGATAAGAGCAGATTTTTTCTCAGATTCATAGTCAGAGATAGTTTTGTTTACAGCTGTAAGGTCTTTCTGTATTTCGTATTCAATGTAATCTCTGCTTTTCTGTTTTGCTTCTTGTTGATATGAAATTATATTTTCGTCCTTAAAACTCTGTGCCTTAAATTCCAAATCGGAACATTGAGCATCAGCAAAATCGGTAATGGTTTTAAGGAATGCTGTAAGGCGTTCAGGCAAAACAATCGCCTCCTGAATTTATATTTTTATGCCGACGGCATCACGGATATAGTCAGATATTGAGTCGGCAGGGTTGTTTTCGGGATTACTGTCGGGGATTTCAACTATAAGGGGTGTGTTCTGTTTCTTTAATTCCACAAGTTCAACACGACACATTCCGGCAATATTCGGGGTTAAAAGCACCATACCCACATTGTTGTTTTTAGCTTTTTCAATAAGTGAAAGTGCTTCTTCTTTTGAATTTACAATACTGCCTTCAATACCTGTAAGTCGCATGCCCACAAACGCATCCATATCATCAGTTAATAAATAGAATTTCATTTTTATACCTTTTGGAGAATAAGAATTGAAATAACAACACCGTAAAGGGCGATGGATTCACCCAAAGCAACGAAAATGATTGACTTACCGAATGATTTAGGGTCTTCTGCAGTTGCGGCAATAGCAGCGGGTGCACCGGCTGCAACGGCAATACCGCCACCGATACCTGCAAGACCTGTTACAAGACCTGCGGCAAGAAGCCCTAAGCCCTTTGAGTTGTCACTATTTACTGCTTCTGCAGTTTCTGCCTGTGCGGTTTCAGGTGTTGCTTCACCGTTGTCAGCAAAAACTGAAAAAGACAATGTGGAAATAAGGACAATAAGTACGGCAAAAACAAGAAGATTGTTTCTTACGGATTTTTTTACTGGTTTACCCTCGCTACGTGCTTTCATAACTGTAAAAGCTGAATAGATAAGAGCAATAGGAGCAAGAATCAAAAGTGCATAAAATATAGTTGTCATTTTTATTTACCTCCAAGAGAGAATTTTTTATTTGTAAAAGGTGTAAATGGTTTTCCGTCACCTTCATAAAAACGTGAGAACATTTCGTAGTATTCAAGACGGAGTGCCTGAATACCTGTGAGTAATCCTTCAAGTGCAATAACAAGGATATTACCGAGAATAATTACAAACAGATTATGATTTTCACCTGCAAGTGAGAATACTACCATCATCATACCTGAATGAACAAGGACAAATGCGCCGACACGAAGAAATGAAACAGTGTTGCTTAAATATGAAAGAACATATTCAAGTAATTCGAAAATATTCTGGAGAACGAAGTCCATTAGACTGTCAGGTTTCCAATTGGGGTGCTTGTCTATAATTCCGATTGGAATTTCCTTGATAAGCAATAAAACAGCACCGACGGCAATTATTATTCCACAGGTTGAATTGGAAACAGGTGCGGGACCATTCATAAATCCTGATGCTAAATTACAACCTGCTAAATATGTGAGCAGTCCAACAAGACCGTTCTGACTGAATATTGCTTCTCCGAAATGCTTACGACGGATACAAGCGTAAATATTTATAAGAATTGAAAGTGATGTAAGTGCAATACCTATGGCAATTGCCATTAAAAGAACGGTATTTACACTATCCATAACGTGTAATGGTTTACCATTCCATCCGAGTGCATGATAAACAGGGTCAAGCAACTCTTCAAAACCGAATACGCTTCCGAAAATAAATCCAAACACCATTGAGGATATACCACAGGGAATGAGAATTTTGCCCAGCCCCATATTTTTGAACTTGTACATCAAGAATCCCACAATGGCAAGGACAAAACCTTGTCCCATATCACCGAACATTATACCAAAAAGAATGGTATAGGTGATTGCTACAAATGATGTGACATCAACATCGGAATATGACGGTGCACCGTACATATCAATGTAAAATTTATATGGGTCAATAAGATATTTGAGTGGACCTTTAAGCTTTTTGATTTTTGTCGGTGGCGTATCGTTGTGAAGGTCCGGTTCTTCACTTTCTGCCTCAACGGTGTCTGTTTCTTCAACACATTTGAGAAATGCTTTTTCTTCACTTTTTGGTACCCAACCTGCCAACATAAAGTAATGACCGTTATGAACTGTAAAGGATTTGAGTTGTTGTGCTTCGTCAAGAGATACAAGTTTTGAATATATACTGTCACAAAAAGCCTTTGTTTCTTCAATATCGTGTTGGTTGGTATCGTCAAGGGTTTTGAGTTGTTGCGAGATGATTTCAAGACTTGTTTCAAGTTCTTTTATAATGTTTTCAATTGAACCTGCAGCACTGGGAACTTCAAATGTCTGAAAAAGTAGCATCGCAAAGATTCTGTCAACTTCATCAATACGATTTATGGGAGCGAAATAAGCGCCCCAACAGTCCGTTTTATCTGTGGAACAGGGAACAAAGTAAAAGTATGGACACTCCTTGGAAATGGCGTCAAGTTTATCTAAACTTTCTTTTGGCAAGTGACCGAAACGTGCATCTACAAATTCAAGTTCAAGGATTTTATCAAGGTCGACGCTCAACCCCGTGAAATGAGAAAACTTTGTAAGTCCTTCTTCGCATTTTTTCTTCTGTTCAACAAGCATATTGTACTGTTGAGAATAATCAGAGGAAAACTCACGCAGTTTTGATGCTTTTTCGATTTCTTCCTGTGTCAGGGCTTTACTTGCCAGATTTTCATCAAAGACAGGCGAGTAATTTATCTGACTGAGAAAAGACTGTAAGTCAGAAAGCATAGGAGCATATTGATTTTCTTCCGTATAGGGTAGCAATCCCAATGATGAAGAAAAGAACTTATTTGCTGAATCAGGTTGAAAACAACCACAATTCATTATGACACGGACAAGGTCGTCAAGTTTTTCGTTCTTACCGCTGATTTTTACAAGTTTCATTTTTTCAACAGACATACACCTTCTCCTTTCACTATTATTTGAGATAAGTCATCGGGGGACAGTTTATATTTAATTCCCTCAATGATGTGTGTAATATTTTTAATCTCGTTTTCAGCCAAAGTGCTGTAACAGAGCATACAAACAATAGGATTTTGTGAATATCGTATTTTTTTCGTGCATTCTGTGACAATGGCTTCTCTTATTTTCCGTTCAATAGGGCGATTATCGTTTTTTGGGAAATATTTTTTGTATTTTGTATTTCCGATTATGTTCATTGTTTCTTCAAGACTTGAACTGTCGATAAGCGCTCGAATCTGTTTTTCGCTAAATTCACTTACAGGAGAAATAAACAGATTTGCTTTGATTCCCGGCGTATCAGAGTAAAACTGATTTATTCTTACAGCCGTTTCAATCATTATCATATCTGAAAGAATCCTGAAATAGGCAAGAATTTCTTCTGCCTGTTTGCCTTTGAATGAATTTTTTATAAGGTTTGCGGTTTCTGTGTACAAATGATTATACAGAGCATTTTCAAGGGTTGCGAGGTTTAAGTCGCCAATGGTTTCCATAACCGCATTAACCGTTTTTTCATATGGTGAGCCTTTGAGATATGCTACAAGCTCATCAAATGAACGTGCTTTCTGCATATCTTCACCGAAGACGCTTTGTTCTTTTTTATAAAAGTCGGGAATGATAAAAAGGTCAACAATTTCGTCTGTGTCAAGATGGCGTGAACAGTTTATAATAGTTGCAATCTCATTTTTTGTTATGAAATATTTATATAGTTTTTCACCAATTAACTTTTCAAATCTGCAAAGAGAAGCAATCCTGTCAAGGAGAGTTTGATTCATAATGTTTTCAAATCTTGCTCGTGAAAGTTGCACAGACGGAAGTTTTTCAAGATATTTACCGTAAGATGTGTTGGATTTGAGATATGAAAAAAGTTCATTATTGGAGCGACATTCGGACATGGCAGAATAGTCTTCATTTGTAAGGCGTTTTGCATACAATGCGTGTGCCCTTGCAAGTAAAGCATTTGCCGATTTTTTCATAAATGTCACTCCTTTCATATGTTTTAAAGGGAAATTATTTTGTCACCGCATCAAAAACGTCATTTACCCATTGTGTATGATTTTCTTCGTATTTCTTTTTAAGTTTTTTTTCGGTGCTTTCATAGTTTTTGTCAATTCGTTTGATTTCACTTTTAAGTTTCTCTTGCATTGCTGATTTTGCTTTTTCAATTTCTTCTTTTGCTTTTTTTTCAAAGTAACGGTCAATGCCGATTTTTTCAGAGGCAATTTCTTCTTCTATCAT
The DNA here is from genome assembly GCA_045534995.1 of Candidatus Fimenecus sp. Taxonomy (GTDB): domain Bacteria; phylum Bacillota; class Clostridia; order Oscillospirales; family Acutalibacteraceae; genus Fimenecus. The sequence goes on along the minus strand of JAZSKT010000094.1, from coordinate 5,760 downwards.
AGCAAGACGCTCGTTCTGGACAGCAACTTTTTCTCTTGCATTTTTATCAGTTTCAATTATTTTTTCAAGAATTTCTTTCATATATAAACAACTCCCTTCAGGGTTGAAACAAAATTTAATCCAACAAAATTATACTCCTAATTTTTTAAATGCACAATGGTATTTTAAATAAATATACCAAAATATTCTCTACAAAAAGAGTCAATATTTATAAAAAAGATTTCTGTAATAATTGTTTTTCATTTTTAGATATGTTATACTATCTTATAATACTTTTTATTTATATAAAGGGGTGCTGCTTTTATGAACAAAACTTGGTATAAGGAAATGGTGGTTTATCAGATTTGGCCAAGAAGTTTCAAAGACTCGAACGGTGACGGTATCGGCGACCTTGAGGGTATTTATTCAAAGCTTGATTACATCAAGTCAATCGGAATTGATGCTATCTGGTTTTCGCCACTTTTCAAGTCACCTAATGCTGACTATGGTTACGATATTGCTGACTATATGGACATTAACCCTGAATACGGCGATATGGAAACATTCAAAAAGGTACTTGCAGGTTGTCACGAGCGCGGAATGAAAGTGTTTATGGACCTTGTTGTCAATCACACTTCAACTGAACACTATTGGTTTAAAGAGGCTTGTAAGAGTGTTGATAACCCATACCACGACTACTATATCTGGAGAAAAGGTAAGGGCAAAAACGGTAAAAAACCACCTAACAACTGGCTCTCAACTTTTGAGGGTGGTGCTTGGGAATATGTTCCTGAAGTTGACGAATATTATCTTCACGTATTCACAAAAGGTCAGCCTGACCTTAACATGGATAACCCAAAAGTAAGAGAAGAAGTTAAGAATATTATGAAATTCTGGCTCGATATGGGTGTTGACGGATTCCGTGAAGACGTTATTACATATATTTCAAAGAGAGAGGGACTTCCAAACGCTATTCCGATTCCTGTAGCAGCAGGTATGGAACACTATAACTGCGGTCCTCATCTTTATGAATATCTTAAGGAATTCCACGATGACGTTCTTTCAAAGTATGACTGTTTCACAGTTGGCGAAGGTCCGTTGATTACTCCTGAAAAGGTTCTTCGATTTGTTAAAGAGGACGAAACACAGGTTCTGAAGACAATGTTCAGTTTTGACCACCTTGAAGCAGACTGCTTTATGACAGACTGGATTAAGGTTCCGTTTAGCCTTAAAAAGATGAAGAAATGCTATCAGAAATGGTATGACGCTATGAACGGTAAAGGCTGGCATACTCTTTATCTTGAAAACCACGACCATCCAAGAATTATTGACCGTTACGGTAGCCTTAAATACAGAGTTGAAAGCGGAAAGATGCTTGCAACAATGTGTTATTTGCAGAGAGGTACTCCATTTATTTATCAAGGTCAGGAAATCGGTATGACAAATATCGAGCTTCACTCAATTGATGAATTTAAGGATATGATTACCTTTAATAACCAGAAAATGTTTAATAAACTTGGTATTAAGGGTGACAAGTTCGTTAAGATGGCTAATGCCGGTTCTCGTGAAAATTCAAGAACACCTGTTCAATGGGATGACAGCGAATATGCAGGTTTCTCAACAGTTGAGCCTTGGTTTAACCTTAACCCTAACTATACAGAAATCAATGTTGCACAGGCTGAAGCAGACGAAAACTCAATTCTTAATTATTATCGTAAACTTCTTAAATTCCGTAAAGAACACGAAGTTGCAATTTACGGTGATTTTAAGCAGTATTATAAAGATAGCGATAAACTCTTTGTTTATGAAAGAAATCTTGAGGGCGAAAAGATTCTTGTTATTTGCTCTTTCTCTGAAAAGTGCGTGAATTTTGAAGCACCTGAAGGCATTGACCTTTCAAAAGGCGAGTTAGTTCTTTCAAACTACAAACTTACTCCGGTAACTCATAACTCTTTCGTAACAAGACCTTATGAATGCAGAGTATATTATTTTAAATAAGAGGTACAAAAAATGAGTAATAATAAATCAAAACTTGGCGGTGGATTGTGGTTTAACATTTTATTGTTTAACCTTATGGGTGCAATTGCATGGAATGTTGAGAACATGTATTTTAATACATTCCTTTACAACTCAGTTTATGCGGGCGCTTCATCAGAAGCAATGGCAGGCACTATGGCACCTACAACAGCCATCAGTCGAATGGTCGCACTTTCCGCTATAACAGCTGTAGTTACTACTTTCCTTATGGGTACATTAAGCGACAGAATGAAGAATCGTAAATTTTTTATTTCTGTGGGCTATATAGCTTGGGGTATTATAACTGCTCTGTTCGGCTTTATTTCAAGAGATAATATTGCAACAATCTTTAATCTTTCAGATGATGCAAAAATTCTCACAACAACTGTTTGGGCAGTTATCTTTATGGATATGCTTATGACCTTTATGGGTTCAACAAGTAATGACTCTGCATTTAACGCTTGGGTAACAGATGTTACGACAACAGCAACAAGACCAAAAGTTGAAACTGCCTTTACAGTAAATGGTGTATTGTCAATGGGAATTGTTATGGGTATCGGTTCGTTTGCACAGGCAGGAACAATTTCTTACAGCACATTCTTTATGTGCCTCGGTGCTTTCGTTATCCTTTGTGGTATCGTTGGTCTTTTCCTTATTAAAGAACCTGAACATAAGGAAATTTCCGAAGATAAAACTTCAAATTATTGGTCTGACCTTTTCTATGGCTTCAAACCATCAGTAATTAAAAAGAACTCTGTACTTTATTTGATTTTGGCTTCTGTAGGACTTTATAATATTGCAATTCAGATATTCTTCCCATATCTTTTTGTGTATTTGCAGTATGTTGTTTTACCTGAAAATCCAAATATTCTTACTCCTGCAACAATTATTACGGCAATTATAGCAATTGCAGTGGCACTTGGCGGTATTATTACACTTATGAAGCTTGCAGGCAAAAACAAAGCCCTGGCTTTTGTTCCAGGAATAATCTGCCTTGTTGTGGGCCTTCTTGTTCTTTCACTCGGCACAAATCTTCCTGTAATGCTTCTCGGCATAGGACCTACACTTATCGGCTATGTTGTTCTTGTAATTCAGCTCAATGCTTCAATTCGTGATTTTACTCCTGAGGGAATGGCAGGACGCTTCCAAGGCATCAGAATGATATTTATGGTGCTTCTTCCAATGGTAATAGGACCATGGCTTGGTGACATTGCTTGCCGTAATTCGAACATTACATATATGAACGAATATGGAGTAGAAACAATTGTTCCGTCAGCGGCTATGTTCTTATATGCCTCAATCGTTTCAGTGTTGGCACTTGTGCCAATAGGGGTTTTAATCAAAAAGAAAGTTTTCACCGCTAAGAACTGATTTTTAGACAAAAGAAATCCACCTTGCAGAGTGCAGGGTGGATTTTTTATGCTTGTTTATGTTTTATTTACTTTTTGAAATTATAATCTTGATGCGGCGTCCTTATCCATAAAGATATGAACATCGGGGTGAAGTTGTAAAACAGATGCGGGACAAGATGGTGAAATGTCACCTTGAACAAGTCCATAAATAGCATCAGACTTGCTTTTGCCTGTTGCAATAAGGATAATCTGCTTTGACTTCATAATTGAAACAGTACCCATTGTAAGTGCATAATGTGGCATTGGATTTTCGTCAAAGTAAATTGAGTTTGCATCAATAGTGCTTTGTGTAAGCTGAACTTTAAATGAACCCTTTGTGAACTTGTTTGATGGCTCATTAAAACCGATATGACCGTTTCTGCCAACACCTAAAAGCTGAATATCAATTTTCTTTTCATTAATAAGGTTGTCATAGCGCTGACATTCTGCTTGAGCATCAACTGCATTACCATTAAGGAAATTAACATTATCTTCATTCACATCAATGTGGTTGAAAAGATTTTCGTGCATAAATGTGAAATAACTGTTTTTATCTTCAACAGGAAGGTCACAATATTCGTCAAGGTTGAAAGTAGTAATGTCCTTGAAACTAACCTTACCCTCATTAAAGCACTTGATTAAGTATTTATATGTAGGAACAGGAGAAGCGCCTGTTGCAAAGCCCAAAACACTGTCAGGTTTTGCATTTACCTGTTCAATCATCATATTACCTACTGCAACTGCAATTTGTTCTGCATTTTCAAAAATATGCAAATTCATTTCATACACCTCATCATATTTTTAATTGATTTTATTTTACCATATTATGAAAATTTTGCAATAAAAAAAGCGGAAAAATTCCGGTTATATAAAATATAATGGAGTTTTGAAAATTTAATACTCAAAAATAAAACGGAGTTTTTTATAGTGAAAACTCCGTTTTTCTCATAAAAATGTTGGTGATGTTTTTTCTTCGAATGTGGCTTAAGATAATTGTTAGAGAGGTATTTTTATATATTACAAAAACACCTGTTGTGAAAAAATCATAATATATTTAAGCAAGTAAAGCATAAGGAGATTAGCCATAAGCAAATTATAAGAAATGAAATAGACCCTAAAAGTGTTCACGGCACAGAACTTGCTCTATTAAATAGCGAAATTGACATTGACGAGGCCACAGAACAAGACATTCAACACATTATTGACATTTGCAAAAAAACTGGTGATGAAAAGAATTTACGTATAGCAGAATTGAAATTGCAGTTTAAGCAAAATCCAAAAGCAGTATATGTTACCCAAGATTTTAATGAAGCCCTTTCAATAATTGAAGGGGCAACAGGAGTTGCTGTTACACGTAGAAAAGACTGGTTTAAAGAATAAGTTAAAGCCCTGCATTTACAGGGCTTTTCTTATGTGTATTGTCTTATTTGATATTCTTGCAAAAATGCAGGAAAAATCTGCAATTTTGTAATTTTGTTGATATTGCTTTGCCTTTTTGATAGAATTATATTAGGTTTTAAGACACCTTTTCTATATAAAAACGGAGTGGCTTTATGCGAATACTTATTTGTGATGATGAAATCAAAAACATAACCAGTTTAAAAAGTTATATTGAAGAATATATGAATAATCACGGTGTTGCTTTCGAAATAGAGACTACTACAAATCCAACTGATGTTATTGAAAGTGATGTCGCTTATGATTTGGTTTTTCTTGATATTCAAATGCCTGAGCTTGACGGATTCAGTCTTGCTCGTGAATTAAAAGAGAGAAATAGTAAAGTTGTAATTTTCTTTGTAACTGCATTTGATGAGTATCAGGATGACGCAATGGATTTGCAGGTGTTCAGATTCTTTGAAAAACCATTTGATGTAAAGCGTTTATATTCAAGCCTTGATAAGGCTATGGAATATATTGATGGTGCTTATGTTGATGTTTTTATCTATAACAATAAAGAACATCACAGAATTTTAGTTGATGATATTATTTATATCAAAAGAGAAAACAGAAAAAACTATCTTTACACAAAAGATGGTGAAATTATTGTACGTGAATCAATTGAAGAATGGAGTGAAAAACTTCCTACAACATTTTTCTATTTAGTACATAAATCTTTTTTAGTAAATCTTCATTATGTTACAAGATACAACTATACGGAAGTTTATCTTAATGAAACAATAAGAATTCCTGTTGCACCAAGAAAACAATCGGAATTTCACAAGGCTTGGTTTAATTACCTTAAGAGGAGGTAAATTATGCTTTATTATACTATTTTGACAGTTGCATACATTATAGAACTGTTTGCCCCATACACAGTTTTTTCCCAATTAGGAGAGAAAAAACTGAAAACCTCGTTTTGTTTGCTCACAGGGAC
>JAZSKT010000206.1:0-11182 GCA_045534995.1 Candidatus Fimenecus sp. | reverse complement strand
AAAGAAGAAAATCAACAAGGCAAAGTTGCAGGAATATTTCTCACTTCCTGTAAGAGAAGATGTACCAATGATTGGTATGGTTACCCGTCTTGTGGGTCACAAAGGTCTTGACCTTGTTAAGGCAGTTCTTGAGGAATTACTGGCAACAACTGATGTTCAGTTCGTAGTTCTCGGTTCAGGCGAATGGCAGTATGAAAGTTTCTTTAAAGAGATGGCTGACAAATATCCTGACAAAATGGGACTTAAAATCGGCTTTATTCCATCACTTTCAAAGAAGATTTATGCAGGTTGCGACTTATTCCTTATGCCAAGTAAGAGTGAGCCTTGCGGACTCTCACAGATGATTTCACTTCGTTACGGTACAGTTCCGATTGTCCGTGAAACAGGTGGTCTTCGTGACAGTATCAAGGATTCAGGTGACAACGAGGGCAACGGATTTACATTCTCAACATATAATGCTCACGATATGCTCTATACAATCAGACGAGCAATCGAGGGTTACAGCAATAAAGAAGGCTGGAACATACTTGTTAAACGAGCAATGGAATGTGACAACAGCTGGGGCAAATCAGCAAACGAATATATCCGACTTTATAAGGAAATTCTTAAAGGATAACATAAAAAAACATGCTACCATATGGTATCCTTATTTTTTTTTGTTTATTTTGCTTTAATTTTAATTATTTTGTTATATCCCATTCCGCGGATACAGGTTGGGATACCAATATTTTTAAGGTATGAGCCACTCTTTTCATAATTTCTGTTATTGAGATTGAATGTATAAATCTTATCATCGTCAAGACCGTGGAAAAGAAGCGGAATTTCTTTCTTCATAAAACTTGTACCTGCTGATGCCAAAAAAGCAACGGCTTCGTTTTTATCTTCGCTTACATAAAGATTAAAGAGAATTTCGTCTTTTTTCGCATCAAGAATTCTGTAAAGGTCACCGAATTGCACAAGATGACGGATTTCCTTATAAAGAGTGACGTTTTTCTTACCAATTTCAAGGTCTTCTTTACTGTATTTTGTAAGGTTTCCGCCAACGCCTAATGAACCCTGCATAGCGATATTGAAACGGAAATCAAGGCTCATAGGTGAGTTGTACCAATTTATGTCGGTAACCCAAGCACGCATAGCCTTTGCAGGGCGAAGATATGTGAACCATTTCTGCATTGTCATTCTGTCAATGGAATCTGTGTTGTCACTTGTCCATACCTGGTCAAAGTGGAGTAATGCACCGTAGTCACTTCTGCCACCACCTGATGAACAACTCTCAATTGCAACATCAGGGTGTTTTTCTTTAAGACGGTCAACTATGTTGTAAACAGCCTGAGTGTGCTTAAACCACAAATCTTGCGGACACTCAAGATTTTCAGCACCTGTTTCAGACAACGGCCTGTTCATATCCCATTTGATATATTTAATGTTGTGATTTGTGAGCATTTCGTCCATACAGTTAAAGATGTATTTCTGAACATCTTCTCTTGTCATATTAAGAACCAACTGATGACGAAGTGTGTGTGCAGTTCTTGTGTCATAATGATATGCCCAGTCGGGATGGTAACGGAATAAATCTGAAGCGGGGTTCACCACTTAAGACTCAAACCAAAGACCAAAATCCATTCCTAATTTGTTCACATTATTTATAAGTTCGTCAATTCCTTTAGGAAATTTCTTTTTGTTGACAAACCAGTCACCAAGACCTGCTCTGTCGTGGTTTCTTGCACCAAACCAGCCGTCATCCATAACGAAAAGTTCAACGCCCATTTTCGCTGCGAGTTTTGCAAGTGCTGTCTGGTGTTTGCAGTTTACATCAAATTCAGTTGCTTCCCAAGAATTATAAAGCACAGGAAGAATTTTATCGTTAAACTGCTTCGGCAATACATTTTTAATAGCAAAACGGTTCATCTGTCGGCTCATTTCACCAAAACCATTTTGTGAATAACCACAGTAAACGCTGGGAGTCACAAAAGTTTCATTTGATTTTAAAATGTGCTTGAAATCGAAATCGTTGAGTCCAAGGCTTATTCTTGTTGTGTAGAAAAGGTCACGAGTACAAAGGACTTTGAAATTTCCGCTGTATGCAAGTGTTCCGAAATAAACATCACCGGAGTTTTCGTCTGCATTCTGATATGCTATAAAATACGGTGACTGATTATGTCCCGTTGTGCCTCGTTTACTGTCGAAAACAAGGGCACCGCCTTGAAGTTCTGACTCGGTTTCAACATATTCACCACCCCAACTGCCGTTGGTGTTTTTGAATATGTATGGATAAATTGACGGAAGTGTAAGTTCGGCAGAAAAAGCTCTGTCAAGGACAATTTCCTCATCACCTGTGTTTGTAAATTCAGCCCAACGAGTGATAATATCGTCATTGTTCTGAATCTTGTATTTAAGAGCAATCTGCAAAGGATAAACTTTGTCTTTGAGTGTGAATGTAAGAATGTTATTCTCTGCTTCTGCACCCATAAATTCAAGTTCGATTTCACGACATTTGTCAGGGAACTGCACTTTCAGGTTGCTTTCACGGTACATTGTACCGCCGAAAACCGTGAATTCCTGCTTTGCCATATCAAGGCGAGTGTGATTTGAGTTTTCGTCCCAAATGTCCTTTGCTTCATAGTCGTTTATGTTACATTTTTTGCCCCAATGAATATGTCTGTTGTAGCCGTATTTGTCAACGCCAAAAACATAATGGGTGTTGTTTGTTTCAAGTACAAAAATGTTGTTATCAAGAATGTAAATTGCCATTTTCTTTCCCCCGTATTTGCAGGTTTTCCTATGGGTTAAGTATAGCAAGAAAAGATAGTAAATGCAATAAAAAATGCAGAATTCCGAATTTTGAATTCTGCATTCTGCATTTATAAAATTATGCAAAGTAGTCCGTTGCAACCCTCGTTGATAACTCTCTCGAGAGTTTCCTGGAATTTCATTCTTGCATCTGTCGGCATATGGTAAAGTTTGTTACGAAGTCCCTCGTTGACAAGTTCATTAAGAGATTTGCCGAAAATATTTGACTCCCAGATTTTATGCGGGTCTTCTTCAAAGCCCTCAAGGAGATATTTCACTAATTCCTCCGATTGACTTTCGCTGCCAACGATAGGAGCAACCTCTGTTTTTATGTCTGCTCTCATCATATGTATTGACGGTGCAGATGCTGAAAGACGAACACCGTATCTGCCACCTTGCTTGACAATTTCAGGTTCTTCAAGAGTGAGCTCATTAATGGTTGGCATTACAATTCCGTAACCTGTGGTCTGTACCTCGTCAAGTGCAGATTTTATTCTGTTATATTCCTTTTTTATTTCTGCCAATTCTTTCATACAAGAAAGAAGATTCTGCTCGTTTTCAATGGAAATTCCCGTAGATTCTTCTAAAATCTTATAGAATAATCCGCTATTCATATTTATACTTATCCATGCACTACCGATACTTAAATCCATTGAAGAAATTTCTGCTTTTGTAATGTATTCGCAGTTGCAGAGCGTTTCGGTCATAGCACCTATATCTCTCACGTATTCAATATCTTGAATAGACTGTAAAATGCTTTTGTATGTAGATGATTTCAGCCAATGGTCCTCGGGAAGTCCAACTAACCATAAGGGCAGGTCAACACCAATTTCTTTGACAGGAAATTCAAAAAGAATCTGGGTAATAATTTCTTTTATTTCTTGTTCGTTCAGTTCAAGGCAATTGACTGCCATAACAGGCACATTGTATTTTGAGGAAAGTTCTGTTGAAAGACTTCTTGCTTGTTCGCTGTTCGGGTTAATGCAGTTGAGCAACACAATAAAAGGCTTGTTAAGTTCCTTTAACTCACATACAACTCTTTCTTCGGCTTCCTCATATTCCGCTCTCGGAATGTCACTTATACTTCCGTCTGTGGTAATTACAAGCCCTATTGTGGAGTGTTCCGTAATTACTTTTTTTGTGCCTATTTCTGCCGCCATATTAAATGGAATTTCATTTTCATACCAAGGTGTGCGAACCATTCTCGGCTGGTCACCCTCAATATATCCTAACGAACTGGGTACAATATATCCTACACAGTCAATCATTCTCACGTTGAAACTTGCATTATCGGGAAGAGTGATTTTAACTGCGTTTTCGGGGATAAATTTAGGTTCGGTGGTCATTATTGTTCGACCTGCTGAAGATTGCGGGAGCTCGTCAGTCGTACGCTCACGAACAGCTTCATCCTCCATATTCGGAATCACAACAGAATCCATAAATCGCTTGATAAATGTAGATTTTCCTGTTCTTACAGGCCCTACAACACCTATGTAAATGTCACCACCTGTTCGGGTGGCGATATCGCTGTAAATACTTGAATTGCTCATATCGTTCCCTCTTTCTACATTTTTGGTATCAGCAACTTGCACTTTTCTTTTACAAAAGAGTCTGCAAGTCGGTTTTCGCGCATAATTGCATCAACAGTAGTATTATATTTTTCGGCAATATCCCAAAGGGCCTCTCCGGTTTCTGCAAAGTATACGGTTAAAGATGCAGTTTTTATTGTTTTGACCTTATCTTTATTGACAGACAATTCTGTTGTAACAAGTTTTTCTTTCTCGTTAAAAATAAATCCACGCAGGTTTATTTCAATACGGATGTCAAGTTGATTGTCATTACCTAAAACATAGTTTGATGCAGTAACGGCACAATGCGGAGTACAGGTGAGTAGCGAGTCAGTCAAAACAGAAGGTCTTGTGTACTCGTAAGGAATTTGCCTTTGTGCAAAGCATATTTCACCTTTTATGTCCTCATATATTATTTCTATTGTAACTTCACCGTTGACGGAACAATTCTTTTCAAAAACGGAAAAGGCAGATGAAATGTCTGTACACATAAACGACAGTATTTTGGAAATTCCTGTTGTGTTGAGGTCAGTAACACCACGACAGAGAAAAGAATCGTCAATTTCTTCCTGCAAAGATGTCATATAGACCATGGTCTTTTTTATATCTGTTTCATACTTTGTGGAATAAGCATCTTTGACGCAAGGAATATTGCGAATTTCATATCCACAGGCAGAAAAATTAACACAGGCAGAAATATCCAGAAGATTTTTGTTGCCAGAAAGGTCAAATCTTGGTTTGGTTTCAAGGTCAATTACCGTAAGAAATGAATCAATATGACTGTTTTCTGTAATGTCAGGCGCTTCAATTATCTGATTTATATTTATTGTGTTCTCAAGAGTTTGTATCTGATGTGTTTCGGCACCTTTAAAAGCAGTATGAACAATAAGTTCACCTTTTAAAAAGAGTTTGTCAGACACAACTTTAAGTTCATTGATTACGCCAAAAGCACAGGATGATACAATTGCACCCATAGGTTCTGACAACATACCTGCATCACAGGTTTCCGTAATGGTAAAGGCTTTCTCTACCGTAGAAACAAGGTCACAGATCTCTGATTTTTCATTTTTGAGTGTTATTCCGTCACCCTTGGCATCCGTAATAAATTCAAGCTTTTTCCTGCTGTTTGACTTGGCAAAAATTGTAATAGCACCATGAATTTCAAAACGACGCTGACCGGATACTCTGTAATTGACATAATCTGTTTTTGCACCTACAAAAACATCTGTTGGAACATTAGGGGATTTCAGTTCAATTTGCTTTGCAAACTGCATATTCTGTTCAAAACAATGAAGTTTTCCCTGCTCACAGACATAAAGCACTCGAATAAGACAACTGCAATCGGCAGTTATTCTGTCACCGTTGATTTGATGTGACCTTACACCGGCTATGCAGTTACATCGTAAAATCCTTACAATATCCGGTAAATATTCGGGTAGTGTAATGTCACAGTCTACGGCATGTTCACTGTTCCCTTGAAAGCTTGTTTCACAAAGGGATATACATTGTTTTTCAATATGTAATTCCATTATTATCTCTCCTTTTTACGTGGCTTTTCAATTAAATGTATGCAGAGGTTTAGTGAATAATGAATAATGAATAGTGAATAATTAAGGGTCTGCGACGCATTTTTATCGCAATAACTGTTGAAATAACTTGTGTTTTGTGATAAAATATAACGAATATATTAGAATGGAAAGGTATGTTTTTATGTCAGGACATTCAAAATGGAGTACCATTAAGAGAAAAAAGGAAAAAACCGATAACGCGAGAGCAAAAGTTTTCACAAAAATCGGTCGTGAAATCGCAGTTGCTGTTAAAGAGGGCGGACCTGACCCTGCAGGTAACTCAAAGCTTAAGGACGTAATTGCAAAGGCAAAGGCTGCTAACGTGCCAAACGATAATATCGACAGAATTATCAAAAAGGCTGCTGGTGAAGGCAGCGGTGATAACTATGAAGAAATCGTATATGAGGGCTATGGTCCATCAGGTATCGCAGTTATCGTTGAAGCACTTACAGATAACCGTAACAGAACTGCCGCTGATGTTCGTCATTCTTTTGATAAGTTCGGCGGAAATATGGGCATGAGTGGTTGTGTATCATTTATGTTCAGCCGTCAGGGTGTAATTCTCTTTGAAAAAGAGGGTATTGACGAAGACCAGCTTATGGAAGATGCACTTGAAGCAGGTGCAGTTGACTTTATCGCAGAAGACGAAATATATGATGTTCGTACTGAACCAAACGATATGGGCGCAGTTCGTGACGACCTTGAAGCAAAGGGCTACAAATTCGTTTCTGCTGAAGTTGAGTATGTTCCAAGCACATATACAACTCTCACGAATCCTGATGATATCAAGAATATGGGCAAAATGCTCGAGATGTTTGAGGATAATGATGATGTACAGAATGTATATCATAACTGGGAAAACGAAGACGATTACGAAGGATAATTGTGTAAAAATAGCGTTGTTTCACTTTTTCGGACTCGAAATACACTCGTATGCCTTCGTCCTCAAAAGCAAAACTACATCTATTTTTCCTACAATTCTCCAATAAAAATATCATTCTGAGGAGTGATAATGATGAAGAATCTCCTTTAATAGAGATTCTTCACTGCGTTCAGAATGACATACCAATATAGTTTTCATTTTGCACTTTGCGTTTTGCATTTTGCACTTTATATGGGTGTTTTATGAAACAATATGATTACCTAATCGTGGGTGCAGGCCTTTTTGGAGCCGTATTTGCTCACGAGGCGACAAAGCAGGGCAAAAAGTGCCTTGTGCTTGAAAAAAGAAATCATACGGGTGGTAATATCTACTGCGAAACTGTGGAGGATATTACCGTTCACAAGTACGGAGCACATATTTTCCATACAAGCAACAAGCGTGTTTGGGATTATGTGACTTCACTTTGCGAATTTAATGATTTCATCAACACACCCATGGCAAATTACGAGGGAAAACTTTATAATCTGCCATTTAATATGAACACTTTTTCACAGATTTTTGGTGTCACAACTCCCGAAGAAGCAAAAGCTGTTATTGAGGAACAGCGTTCTGAAATCGTTGGTGAACCAAAAAATCTTGAAGAACAGGCAATAAGCCTTGTTGGTCGTGAAATTTACACTAAACTTGTAAAAGGCTATACGGAAAAACAATGGGGTAGGGATTGTAAGGATTTACCTGCATTTATAATCAAACGTCTGCCTGTTCGTTACACTTACGACAACAACTATTTCAACGACACTTATCAGGGTATTCCAATAGGTGGATACAACAAGATAATTGATAAATTGCTTGAGGGTATTGAAGTTCGTCTTAATACAGATTTTCTTGAAAACAAGAAAGAATATCTGTCACTTGCAGATAAATGTGTTTATACAGGTACAATTGATAGTTTCTTTAATTATTCTCTCGGTGAGCTTGATTATCGCAGTTTGCGTTTTGAAACAGAAACTCTTGATGTGAAAGAATTTCAACCTGTTGCAGTTGTCAATTACAACGAACGACAGATTCCATATACTCGAATTATTGAGCATAAGCATTTTGAGTTCGGTAATCAGCCAAAAACTGTAATAACCCGTGAATATCCTGCCGATTGGCAAAAAGGTGACGAACCTTATTATCCAGTCAATGACGACAGAAACAACGCTCTTTATGAGCAGTACAGACAACTTGCCGAAAACGAAAAGAATGTTATTTTCGGTGGTCGTTTAGGTCAATATAAGTATTTCGATATGGATAAATGCATTGAGTCAGCTCTGATTCTTTGTGAGGAGGAATTAGGTAATGAGTGATATTAAAATCACAGCCATAATGCCGGTCTATAACGTCGAAAATTTCATAGGAAAATGTATTGAAAGTCTTCAAGCACAGACTCTCACAGAATGGGAGCTTATTGCTGTTGATGACGGAAGTCCTGATAACAGCGGTGCAATCTGTGACGAGTATGCAAAAAATGACAGCAGAATTACAGTAATCCATAAGGAAAACGGCGGTGCGCCAAGTGCAAGAAACACTGCTATTCCAAAGGCTCGTGGTGAGTACCTTTATTTCGTGGACTCCGACGACTGGACAGAACCTACAATGTTTGAAGATATGTACACTGCAGCAAAGAAAAACAATGCTCAACTTGTGGTTGCAGGTTTTTATATTGACACATATCATTCAGATACTGAATTTTACACACAAAAGCAGAGTTTACCGTCAAAGGAGTTCAAAACTCAAAGAGAATTCAGGGAATATGCTCACAAAATGTTCGACAAGAATTTGCTTTATACACCTTGGAACAAGCTTTTCCTGCGAAAATATATAATGGACAACGACATTCGTTTTAAGAACACTTTTTGGGATGATTTTCCATTTAACCTTGATGTTGTTCGTGATGTGGAGCGTGTTGTTCTCCTCCAGAATTGTTATTATCACTTTATGCGTGCTCGTGCTGACAGCGAAACTGCAAAGTATCGCAGTGATATGTACCAGAAGCGTGAAGAAGAACACGGCTGGATGCTTGATTTGTACAAATATTGGAATGTGAATTCTGAAGAAAGCCGTGAAATGATTAACCGCCGATATATTGAAAGAGTAATCGGCTGTATTGAAAATGTAACCAATTCTGCCTGCACACTTTCATTTAAAGAAAAGATGCAGGAGATTAAATATATAATTACAAGAGAAAATGTGCGAACAGCGTTAAAAATCGCAAAACCAAATTCTCTTGTAATGAAACTTATGTTAATTCCTATAAAATTAAAGTTTACATTCCTAACTTACCTTGAAGGTGTATTTATCTCAAAGGTTAAGTCAGGAAATGTGAAATTGTTTGCAAAACTCAAAGCGAATCGATAAGAGGTAACAAAATGTCTTTAAAGAATAAAAGATTATTTTTACTTGATATGGACGGAACAATTTATGAGGGTGCTCGTCTTTTCGAATGTGTCAATGAATTTTTGGCACATATTGAGAGCGTCGGTGGACAGTATGTGTTCATCACAAATAATTCATCCCGTTCAGTCAAGGATTATGTTATAAAGCTTTCAAATATGGGAATTAAGGTGACAGAAGATAACTTCTTCACTTCTTCCCAAGCAACTGCTTTATATCTTAACAAGCATTTCCCGAACAAGAAAATTTACTGTATGGGAACGGCTTCAATGATTGCTGAAATGGAAAAATACGGTGTCAATATCACAACTGAGGCAGACGAAGATACTGACTGTATCTGTGTTGGTTATGATACTGAACTTACATATAAAAAACTTTGGGACGTGTCATATTTGTTGCAGACAAAAAAGGATATTCCTTACATCGCAACAAATCCTGACCGAGGTTGTCCTACTGAATTTGGTCTTGTGCCTGACTGCTTTGCAATGTGTGAAGCTATTAATTATGCCACAAATCGCAGACCACTTTATATCGGTAAACCTGACGGATTTATGATTGATTTTTCCGTTGAACGCTCTGATTTTACAAAGGAAGAAACCGTTGTAATCGGTGACAGACTTTATACAGATATTGCTTCAGGTGTCAATGCAGGTGTTGACACAATCTGTGTATTAAGTGGTGAAAGCACACAGGAAGACATTGATAACAGCGAAATCAAACCAACTTATGTCCGTATGGATATAAAAGAAATACTTAAAGAATTGCAGGAGTAAAAGCTATGGAATTTGATGCATTTGATGCGGGAATTGAACTTGGCGGTCTTCGTAGCCGTGACGATATCCGACTTCTTATCTGCTATCTTTTAAAGAGCATTGACGCACCTATGACACGACAGATGCTCAATGATTCAATGCAAGAGGACGGACTTGCAAACTTCTTTGAGGTTGGTCAGGCAATTGAAGAACTTTTAAAAACAGGAAATATTACAGCCGATATTCTTGATGATGAAGAAGTCATAACAGTCACAGAAAAAGGCAGAGAGGCTGCTGAACTTTTACAAACAAGTTTGCCACGAACAGTTCGTGAAAAAGCAGTTAATTCTGCTATAAGACTTACAACAAGAGCAAAGGTTGAAAGAGATAATAAAATCGAGGTCAAAAAAGAGGAAGACGGCGGATATACCATCACATTCACACTTTTTGACCGTGGCACAGAGCTTATGAAACTGTCTATCTATGTGGTTGACAGCCTCCAGCTTGAAACAGTTAAACAAAATTTCATAAACGACCCTGTTAAGGTGTATTCGTCAATAATAACATCATTAACAGTATAAAAGGAGAATATATATGTCCAAGGAACTTGAAAAACAGTATAATCCGAAAAATGTTGAAGACAGGATATATAAAGACTGGCTTTCCAACAAATATTTCCACGCAAAGCGTGAAGAAGGCAAAAAGACTTACACTATTGTAATTCCACCACCAAACATCACAGGTCAGCTTCATATGGGACATGCCCTTGATAACACATTACAGGATATTCTTATCCGTTATCACAGAATGGCAGGGTATGACACACTCTGGCTTCCTGGTACTGACCACGCATCTATTGCTACTGAAGCAAAAATTGTTGAAGCAATGAAAAATGAAGGCATCACTAAAGAAGATTTAGGTCGTGATGGTTTCCTTACTCGTGCTTGGGACTGGAAAACGCAGTACGGCGGAAGAATTATTGAACAGTTAAAGAAACTTGGTTCATCTTGCGACTGGGACAGAGAAAGATTTACTCTTGACGAGGGTTGCAGTAAGGCTGTTAACGAAGTTTTCTGTCGTCTTTATGAAAAAGATTTGATTTACAGAGGTAACCGAATGGTTAACTGGTGCCCTTGCTGTAACACATCAATTTCTGATGCAGAAGTTGAATATGAAGAAAAAGAC
>JAZSKT010000205.1:0-3775 GCA_045534995.1 Candidatus Fimenecus sp. | reverse complement strand
GATTCTATTATGCTAAGGCGATATCTGTCGACGAGTATAAGATATTCCTCAATACTCCTAACTCAATCAAGTATAAGTCTAAGGTTAAATAAATGAACAAGTAATTAAGAACAAGCAGTAATGGATATTGCTTGTTCTTTTTTTATTTAATCTCATTTACATCATATGGTGTTCTTTGATACACAAAATAGTTAAGCCAGTTCTGGAACAAAAGGCTTCCTGCACCACGCCATGTAAGTGGTGGTGTCAACTGTGTATCGTCATTCGGGAAATAGTTATACGGGAGTTTAATATCAAGTCCCTTGTGTAAATCCCTGAAATATTCACGAGCAAGAGTATCGCTGTCGTATTCACTGTGACCTGTGCAATAGAAATTTCTGCAATCCATATCAGCCACAAGGTGAACACCTGAAATTTCGGAATATGAGAGAATCTGCAAGTCCTTAACAAGTGCTATATCCTCTTTTTTAGTTTCCGTATGTCTTGAATGTGGTACATAGAAAAGGTCACTAAAACCACGAAGTAACGGATGATACATATCAAGTGGTTTATGTGGGAAAATACCAAACATCTTTTCAGGTAACTTGTACTTTGGAATACCGTAATGGTAATAAAGTGCTGCCTGAGCGCCCCAGCAAATGTGGAAGGACGAGTAAACGTGACTCTTTGCCCAGTCAAAAATTGTGCAAAGCTCATCCCAATAGTCAACTTCTTCAAATGGCATCATTTCAACAGGCGCACCTGTCACAATCATACCATCAAATTTCTGATTTTTAATATCATCAAAGGTCTTATAGAATTTGAGCATATGCTCTTTACTGGTATTTTTGCTTTCGTGACTTGCCACCTGCAAAAGTTCAACCTCGACCTGTAAAGGTGAATTACTTAACAATCTTAAAATCTGTGTTTCAGTTTCGATTTTTGTGGGCATTAAGTTAAGAAGAATAATTTTAAGCGGACGAATATCCTGAATATTCGCTCTCTGCTCTGTCATAACAAAGATATTCTCCAACTCAAGATTATGTCTTGCCGGTAACTGGTCGTCAATTTTAATAGGCATTTCGTCCACTCCTTTCTTCAATATGCAAGTAATTATTCTATCACAATATATTTATAATGTCAAAGGGAAATACTGTGCTCAAATTCCATCCATTTATGCTCTGCAAAGTTTCTTATACGAATAAGCACTTCGTTTTCATAAACTTCCACATACATTCCCATACCTTTGTCCTGAATGTCAGCATCACCAATAGTATTATCAGCACCAAATGCAGGAACGCTTATGTAAGTAATATTATCTTCGTTTATATAGGAAACCTGATTATCATAAAGTCCCATATGAAGATGTCCTGAAAAATAGACAATCTGATTTTTCGAGTTTTTAAGTATTTTGTGAAGTTTTTCGCTGTCTTCACCGATATGACCGTCTGTCCATACATCTTCCCAAGTGTGGTTAAGCGGATAATGATTAAAAATAAAAATTGGTTTTCCGGTTTCTTCTGCATTTTTAAGTTCATTTTCAAGCCACTCAAGTTGCTCATCAGAAATATCTTCCTGAACACCAGCGTCAGATTCAGAACCAAGTACAATAAATTTGTAGTCATCCATATTATAACTGTAATACACATTGTCGTCATATTGAGCTTTTATATATGAATTTTTATAATCGAAAAATCTATCTCTTAAGTTTTCATAATCACCCACATTATATTTACTTGGACAAAGGTCGTGATTACCTGTGACCATAAGAACATTACCAATTTGATTATATTCTTTTAAAAGTCCAAACAAGGCACTTAATTCGATAACCTGCCCATTCATTGTGTTATCACCTAAAAAGATAAGTGCATCATTTTTGTCGGTGGAATTTACATCACGAAGTCCTTCACCAAAAAGCTCAAATTTATCCTTATTATTACCTTCAACATGCACATCGGAAAGCACAGTAAAGGCAATTTGGACATCTTCCCGTGAAGTTGTGTATGTTGCAATTTCATTCACAGGAGAGTAAATGAATAATGTAAGTATAAATGCAAGTAATTTGTAAAACCATTTCATATTATCACCTACAAAATTTCTGCCAATATGGTATTTGACATTAAAAATCCTTTTCTTGTCAATGCTATTCCGCTTTCATCAGCGGTCATATATCCATTCTTAATGAAAACATCTGATTTTTCATATATTTCTTTTGGAATTGCATGTCCGAATCTTTCAAAAACCTTGTTTTCGTTGAGTCCCTCAAGAAGCCTTAACCCAAGCATTGCATATTCGGTGAAATCTCCACCAAAACCGTCGGAAATAGGTGAATTACCGTTTACGAAAGACTCATAATCTCTGTCAAAATAAAATCTTTCACCATTTAAGAATGAGTGTGCAGACGGACCAAGTCCAAGATATTCTTCACAACGCCAATATTTCAGGTTATGCTGACTTTCAAATCCTTGTTTTGAGAAATTTGAAATCTCGTATTGCATTATGCCGTTATTTTCGAGAGTTTCACACATCTGTAAATACAAATCTGCCGTAGTGTCATCATCAGGAAAATTGTACTTATGCTGATTTTTATAAAAATGAGTGTTTTCCTCAAGTTTCAGCATATATGCGCTGATATGCGGCACACCAAGAGAAAGACAAAAATCAAGAGTTTCATGAAGTGATTTTCCTGTCTGGTTGGGAATTCCAAGCATAACGTCAAGAGTGATATTATGGAATCCCACATTTTGAGCGGTTTTAACAGCATTTTCAACTTGGTTCATGTCGCTTAATCTGCCGAGTATTCGTCTTTCATTGTCAATAGCAGATTGAAGTCCCATTGAAATTCTGTTGACACCACAGTTGTAAAGAGTTTTGAAAAAATCTTCATTAAGTCCATGAGGATTGCACTCAACTGTAATTTCTGCATCATCTGTCAAAAAGTCAGTTTTGCAGGTTTTTACAAGAGTTGCAAGATTTTCTGCACCCAAAACAGAGGGTGTACCGCCACCGATGTAAAGTGTATCACCTTTACGTTGTAAAGCAGAAATACTTGACAAAATTCTCTCGTTCAATGCGTTTGTGTATTCATTTTTTTGATTTTCTTTACCCCCAAAGGAATAAAAATCACAGTAGGGACATTTCGATTTGCAAAAGGGAATATGAAGATAAAGTCCTATGTTTTTCATACTTTTATGTAAGAAATTGTATGACCGCAGGATTTAACATATTTCACAAGGTCGTCGAATTTCAAGAATACAGTTGCGTGGTTATCGTTAGGGTGACAACCAACAATATCTTCCTTTTTAAGGTCTGCGTCAAAGTAAATTTCAAGCTCTTTTTCCGTGTCATAAATCACACCAAAAGGGGATACAGAGCCTTTTTCGACTTTAAGATATTTGTCAAGTCTTTCGTCAGATGCAAAACTCAACTTTGTGGAGTCAATTTCTGCACGGATTAACTGTAAATTTGCTCGTTTGTCACCGTGAAGCACAACAAGCATATTGCGAGTACCCTTAACATCACGAAGAACAAGGTTTTTCGGAATATGACCGTTTTCTGTAAGGTGATATTCTTCGATTTCCTCCATTGTGAATGCAGCAGGGTGCTCCACTTGTTTGTATTCGATTTCTAATTCTTTAAGTTTTTCAAAAATTTCTTTATTCATCATCGAGTTTAAGCACAGCCATAAATGCCGGTTGTGGTACTTCAACCGTACCGAAGTGACGCATACGCTTGTTACCTTCCTTCTGCTTTTCAAGCAATTTCTTTTTACGGGTAATGTCACCGCCGTAGCACT
>JAZSKT010000072.1:0-8342 GCA_045534995.1 Candidatus Fimenecus sp. | reverse complement strand
GGTGGTGTTGACGGTATGGTACATATCTCTGAACTTTCATGGCAGAAAATCAAGCACCCATCAGAAATCGTTAAAGTTGGCGATACTGTTGAAGTTTATGTTAAAGAACTTGATACTGAAAACAAAAAGATTTCTTTAGGTTACAAAAAGGTTGAAGATAATCCATGGGACATCCTTAAGCGTGATTATCCTGTTGACAGTGAAGTTGAATGCAAGATTGTAAGCCTTACATCTTTCGGTGCTTTTGCACAGATTATTCCTGGTGTAGATGGTCTTGTTCATATTTCTCAGATTGCTCATAAGCACATTGGCACACCTGCAGAAGTTCTTAAGGTTGGCGATGTTGTTAAGGCAAAGATTATGGAAATCGACTTTGATAAGAAGAGAGTAAGTCTTTCAATCAAAGCTCTTATCGACCCACCTGTAGTAGAAGAAGCTCCTGTTGAAGTTGCAGAAGAGGCTGCTCCTGCAGAGGTAGTTGAAGAAGTTGCTCCTGTAGTTGAAGAAACTGCTGAAGAAACTGTTGAAGCTCCTGTAGAGGAATAATATTTCGGCATTAAGGCCGTAACATCAAATATTACAGGTCAGATGATGCGTTGAACACCATCTGACCTGTTTTGTATTATGAGGTATTTTTATGAAAAAAGGATTAACTGTTTTATCAGGTCTTGCTGCAGCCGGTACTGCACTCGGTAGCGGTATTCTTTATTTGAAGAAGAAAGATATTTGCCCAAAGTGTGAGATTAAAAGAGTACTTGCCAAAACGAAAATACATTATACAAAGGATGAAATGTATAATAATGGTGCTGCTTTGACACCACCAATGGGATGGTCAAGCTGGAATACTTTCAGACAAAGAATTGATGAAAAGGTAATTCTTGAAATTGCTGATGCAATTAAAAAATCAGGTCTTGCAGATGCAGGTTACATTTATGTTAATCTTGATGACTGTTGGCAATCATCGATGCGTGATGAAAATGGCAGAATGCAAGGAGATTTATCAACATTTCCTCATGGAATCAAATGGCTTGTTGAACAAGTTAATAATATGGGATTGAAATTAGGTATTTACTCTTCTAATGGCACATTGACCTGTGAAGATTTACCCGCATCACTTTATAATGAAAAAATTGATGCTGAATCTTTTGCAGAATGGGGAATTGAATACTTTAAGTATGATTATTGCCATCATGTTTTTATTCCGACAGATGCACCGTATATTGACAGCATTTCTATTGTTGGTAACGGATTGGATAACGAACTCGTTTTCAAAGCAAAAGATGCTGTGTTATCAGGCGATGCAAAAGTTGTTGAAGAAAATGATGGTAACAGTTATGTAAAAGGTCTTTGCAGTGGCCTTGGAAAAATTGAATTTAATAATATTGTAGTTCCTTTTGATGGTGAATATGTATTCACACTTGTAATGAAAAAGAATACTTGTAAAGGACAATTTTGTGTTCTTACAGTTAATAATACCGATAAATATGATTTCCTGATAGCGGAACAAAAGGCTTTTTCTCGTGAGGGCAGAAGACAAATTAAAATTCATCTCAAAGAAGGCATTAATACAATTTCTATCACAAATCCTGTTGGCTCACCAATGGACAGTGCTGCAATGCAGTATGAAAATATGGGTAAAGAGCTTGTTAAAGCAACTAAAAAGTTTGCAGAAGAAAATAATTGTGAAGAAAAAAAGATTCTCTATTCAATTTGTGAATGGGGATGGAATAAGCCTTGGAAATGGGGCGGAAAAGCAGGTAATATTTGGAGAACAACTCCTGATATTCAGCCAAATTGGACATCTGTTGTAGGTATCTATGAAGTTAATGTAAGACTTGATGAATATGCAAGACCAGGTGCGTTTAATGACCCTGATATGCTTGAAGTAGGTAACGGAAAACTTACATTTGAAGAAAATAAATCTCATTTTACGTTGTGGGCTATGATGGCTGCGCCTCTTATTCTTGGTAACGACATAAGAGATTTTATTAAGGCTGACGGTACTGTTGATACCGACAATAAAGTGTTGCAGATTTTGACTAATAAAGATGTTATTGCTGTAAATCAGGATAAACTCGGTATTCAATGTAAACGAATCAAGGCTGGATTAAAAGATGTTCTTGTAAAACCTCTTGAAAATAATGAAGTTGCAGTTTGCTTTTTTAACAAGACTAATTCTAAAGTTGAAATGTCTTGTCTTATCAATGACATTCACAATGTTATCAATGTAACATTACCTAAAGCCCCAAAATATGTATGCAAAGAATTGTGGGATAAAACAGAAACTATTGTAAGTGACACAATTAGCGCAACTGTTGAACCCCACGGTGTAAAAGTTTTTAAGATTTCTGTAAACTGATTATTTTTTTAATACACTTAAACATAAAAATCATAACAAAAGAAATAGCAAACCAACAAAATGAAAAAGTAGGAGTAATAATTCCTAATATATTTCCGGGAGAGTTTGTATAGTCCCACACACCAAAGGTAAATATTTTATTTACAATAATTCCAACGGAAAACTCTATTATTGTAATAGCGGAAGCACCGATAAGAGCTTTAATAAGTATAGGTGCCTTTGGTAAAGCATAATTTATTAGATATAATATAAGTAGTGCTGAACCACCTGTAATTATCATTGACCAGTGTGTGAAGCCTCGAAAGGCTATTTCCAATAGTCCATATCCAAAACCACCAAAAAGAAATATAAAAATATACTTTTCTATGTTTTTCATATAATCACCTTTATACATTATTCTCTAAAAAGTTGAATTTATTTTGGAAAACGAAGTCAAAAAAATAGGTGAAACAAATGACCGATTTTGAACAGAAAAAATTAAGAGCAGAACAGCTTCGCAAAGAGCTTAATCATCATATTTACCGATATTATGTTGAAAACGAGAACGATATCGAAGATTATGAGTACGATATGCTTATGCGCGAACTTGACTCTATTGAAAAGGAATATCCAATTCTTTGAGTAGCGGATGCACCAACTCACAGAGTAGGCGGTCAGGCTGACGGACTTTTTGAAACAGTAGTTCATACTGTTAAAATGGAAAGTTTACAGGATGCATTTAGTCACGATGAAGTTTGTGATTTTAATAAAAGAGTAAAAGATGTATTTTTGAATGCAGAATATGTTGTTGAGCCAAAAATTGATGGTCTTTCCGTTTCGCTTGAATACACAAACGGCGTATTCACTCGTGGTTCAACTCGAGGTGATGGTGTTCAGGGTGAAGACATAACTGCAAATCTTCGTACTGTTAAGTCAATTCCCTTGAGGTTAAAAAAAGACATTCCGTTTATTGAAGTTCGTGGCGAAGTATATATGCCTCGTGAAGTTTTCTTAAAGATAGTTGAAAAGCAAGAACTTAACGGTGAAAAGCCTTTTAAAAATCCAAGAAATGCAGCGGCAGGTAGTATAAGACAAAAAAATCCTAAAATTACCGCAGAGCGAAACCTTGATATTTATGTTTTTAATATTCAGCAGGTTCAAGGTGTAGAAATTAAAGGACATTATGAATCTCTTGTATTTTTAAAGGAGTTAGGGTTTAAAACAATTCCGTTTTTCAATAAATTCGATAATATTGAAGATACATTGAAAGAGATAGAACGAATTGGCGAAATTCGTTATACATTACCCTTTGATATTGACGGTGCAGTTATTAAAACCGACGATTTCTCAATGAGAGAGGTTATTGGAAGTACAGCAAAGTTTCCTAAATGGGCATTGGCATATAAATATCCGCCTGAAGAAAAGGAAACAAAACTTATTGATATTGAAATCAATGTAGGTAGAACAGGTGTACTCACACCAACAGCAGTATTTGAACCCGTGCTTGTTGCAGGTTCAACTGTAAGCCGTGCAACACTTCATAATGAAGATTTTATCAATGAAAAAGGAATAAGAATTGGCGATACAGTAAAAATCAGGAAAGCAGGGGATATCATTCCCGAAGTTCTCTGTGTTGTAAATCATAGTGATAATTCAACACCGTATAAAATGCCTGATTTCTGTCCGTCGTGTAATTCGCCGGTGCATCGTGAAGCAGGGGAAGCAGCAATACGTTGTGATAACCCTGACTGTCCTGCACAACTTTTGCGTGTTCTCATTCATTTCTGTTCTCGTGATGCTATGGACATTGAGGGACTTGGTGATGCGGTTCTTGAAACCTTGTTAAATCAAGGTTTAATCAGTAAAATTGCCGATATATATCGTCTTGATTATGAAAAGATTTCGCAACTTGAGGGTATGGGCAAAAAGAGTGCTGATAATATGCGAAATGCTGTTGAAAAGTCAAAGCAAAATGACTTATCAAAGCTTGTATTTGCTTTCGGTATCCGCCATATAGGTCAAAAGGCTTCAAAATTGCTCTCAGACCACTTTTTAACACTTGATAACATAATTTTAGCAACTAAAGAAGAAATCTTAAATATCGAGGGTTTTGGCGAAATTATGGCTGATTCAGTAGTTGAGTTTTTCTCACTTGAACAGACAAATCAAATGGTTGAAGAACTTAAAGAATTTGGTCTTAATACGGAAAGTCAACGAGAAATCAAAGATAATCGATTTGAGGGTATGACCTTTGTTCTCACAGGCACACTTTCAACCTACGGCAGAAAAGAAGCACAGGAGATTATTGAGTCATACGGCGGAAAAGCATCTTCATCCGTATCTAAGAAAACAACTTATGTTTTAGCAGGTGAAGCCGCAGGCTCAAAACTTCAAAAAGCCACAGACTTAGGCATTACAATAATCAACGAAGAACAATTTGCTGAAATGATAAAATAATTCTAAAGTAAAAGAGGTAGATTTTTCTACCTCTTTAATTTATGTTTTTTAAATTGCCTTATGAGCTTTCTTGACCTCATTTTTATGTAACTGATTGTATCTATATTTCCTAATCTCATCCACCAATCAATTTCATTACATAATGCATAAAGTTCAACTTTTAAATCACAGTATTTGCTGACATTCATTCGTTCTTTATATTTTTTGTATAACCTTAATTTTTTACCAAGTCCTAAAGTTAAACAGAATAATTCATATTCAGGCTCAACAAATCGTGTGTTGAAAGGGTCAATAACACCTGCAATTTCAGATTTTTCATCGTCTATAATCATATTTGGTGCCCAAAAATCACCGTGTGAAAGACAAGCAATATTCTCTGTATTTCCAAAAATCTCCTCAAAATTATTTTTGATAAGGTTTAATGCTTTCATTACTGTTTTATTAAATTCACCTTGTTCGTACTTTTTACTTGAAAACTCATAAATTTGGCTGAAAAAATCCCAATAATATTCTTTCCAAGTATCAAAAGAAGGATTATCAACAGGACCGAATTTGTCATTATGAACACTTTGCATATTTATAAAACAATCAATTATGTTATTTGCAAGGTGTTTTTTATCTTTTAATTGACTTGATTTCAGAGTTCTTCCGCTTGAACCTTCAATAAATTCCATACCAAGATATGAAATATTGTTTTCTTTTACAAGAAAATATGTTTCTGGAATTTTAAAATTAACCTTACTTCTTAAAAAATCATTCATTGATTTTTCTTCACACATAAGTTCATAGTGTGTATTGGTTTTAACAACAAGTTTAAAAGGTGAATGAGTTGTTTCAACACAATAGCAGGTCGCTGTTCCGCCACTACCAACAGGATAAATATTTATAGCAGTTGTATTTAATTGTGCTTCAATTATTGTTTTAATATTGTTCATTTTATAGACCCTTATTATAAAACTCATTCTTAAACCACACATCATCAACTGCGAATTCCTTACGGTTTAAGTATTCAAGTATTCCTGCATCTGTTGTAAAATCAAATACAAGCTTATATGAATATAAGAATTGTTTCTTATATCCGTACTTCTTGTTTTGAGCATTTGTGCCATATTTTCCATCACCTAAAAGCGGATGACCGATTGATGCAAAATGCGCTCTAATCTGGTGTGTTCGACCTGTGAGCAATTCAACCTCAACAAGGCTTAATTCACCGTCAGTATCTATAACATTGTATTTAGTACGAATTTCTTTTGAATCTTCCATCTTTTTCTTTGAAACAGTAACCTTGTTTTTACTTTCATCCTTAACAAGAAATCCTTCAAGAAGTCCGCTATTTTTCTTGATTTCACCGTGAACTATGCAAAGATAGAATTTATGCAGTTCACGGTCTTTCATTTTTTGATTAAGAATACGAAGCGTTTCAGCATTCTTTGCTGCAATAACAATACCACCTGTATTACGGTCAATTCTGTTTACAAGTGATGGGACAAAAGAATGCTCATCATCAGGCTTATATTCGTTTTTTTCATAAAGATAACGTTTAATTCTGCCAATCAAAGTATCAACATATTCGTTGTCATCAGGGTGGGAGAGTACACCAACCTTTTTATCACAAAGAATAATGTTTTCATCCTCATAAATAATATTGAGGTTTTTTGATGCTTTAAGAAAATCATATTTTTCAGGTGCTTTCTGAAAAAATTCATCATTAATATACATATCAACAACATCACCAACATTGAGTCGTGTTGATATTTCAGCACGTTTACCATTAACTTTAATTCGTTTAATACGGATATATTTATACAAAAGAGTTTTAGGAAGCAAAGGTACACTTTTTGCTATGAACTTGTCAAGACGCTGGTCAGCATCATTTTTATTAATTGTAAAGCTTTTCATTTTGCACCTCGAATATTTTTATAAGTTAATATATCATATATTAAAGGTCTTTTCAACTTGAAAATTACAAAATTATATTATACAATTATTAAGGTGATAAAAATGAATATAAATAAAACTCATTACAAAGTAATAGGTGAACCACAGAAAATCTATCTTGATATGACAACTCTTGAAACAAGAGAAAAACTTAATCTTGCTTTTAAAAATCCAACTGTTGAAGATGATATGACAGGTATATTCGGTAAGTATTACAAACTTGATAAAATGTATAAGGTGAAATATATTCATACGAGAAACAAACAACTTCAGCCTCTTACTTTTGACAGATATCATTATCTTGTTGATATTGGTGAGGATTCCAATGGCACATATATTGAATACGTTATGGTTTATGATAAGTTATTCGCCCCATTAATTAGACTTGTTTATATTGTTGCAGTTTGTGCTTTAATTGCATATTTATTTTATTTGTATAAGAATAATGTTATGGAAAAGTTTTCTGCAGGGTTTATGAGTACGTTAATTGCTCTTTCAACAGTGCTTGTTTTCAAAAAGGCAAAGGAATCGGCAGAGGAGTGCAAAAAAGCAGAAATATTGTTTAAAAAACTTGTATTAGAGATGCAATAAATGTTGACAAAACGCACTTGATATTGTATCATAATACTACATTAACACTTTAATATATTAAAAAGGAGTTATCGTTATGAAAATGAAAAAATTGCTCGCTGTCCTTATGGCAGTACTTATGGTTGCTCTTTGCTTCTCAGCTTGTGGCGGAAATGAAGCGAAGATTGTTGTTGCTGAAGCAGGTTCAGCAGGTGAAGAGGTTATGAACACTAACGATTATTTCGCAGATTTGACAAAGACACCTGTTGATACACAGGCTAAGGCTCTTATGGAAGTTTCTGCAGGAACTGCTGATATGGCGGTTATCGACTATGTTATGTCAATCGGTTCAATTGGCGAAGGAACAGACTATACAAATCTCAAACTTGTTGAAGACGCATCTTTCGCACCTGAAGAATATGGTATCGCTTTCAGAAAAGGTTCAGACACAGTTAATTATGTAAATAAAGCTATCAATGAACTTAAAGCTGATGGTTCTCTTGCAAAAATTGCTGAAAAGTATAAGCTTCAGGACCTTCTTCTTGGTGATGGCAAATATGAAGATGTAAAGGCTGAAGATTCTGATTGGGAATACATTAAGAATAAGGGTAAGCTTGTTGTTGGTATTACTCTTTTTGCTCCAATGAACTATAAAGATGACAATGGCGAACTTGTTGGCTTTGAAACAGAATTTGCAAAAGCAGTTGGTGCAAAACTTGGTCTTGAAATAGAATTCCAGGAAATTGACTGGAATGCAAAAGAGACAGAACTTGCAAGTAAAAATATTGACTGTATCTGGAATGGTATGACAATTACTGAAGAAAGAGAAGAAAATATGCAGATTTCAATTCCTTATATGGAAAATAAACAGGCAGTTGTTGTTAAGGCTGACTAATTTAGGAGTTTAATTAATGTCTTTTGTACAGGTTAGCCTTGAGTTATTAGAAGGCTTCTTCCAAAACTGTTACTTATTTGTAGCAACATTACTATTTTCTTTGCCATTGGGCCTTGTTATCTCAATGGGTTCAATGTCAAAATT
>JAZSKT010000186.1:0-4362 GCA_045534995.1 Candidatus Fimenecus sp. | reverse complement strand
TAGTGTTCAATAATATCTGCCGCACCAGACATATGGTCATCATGCTGATGTGTCACAACAAGATAATCAATTTTGTCAATATCTAATGTGAAAAGAGAAGTCCTTATTTCAAAAACACGTTTCAACGTTCCTGAATCAATGACAAGAACCTCATCATCACACATAACAATTGTGCAATCGCTTTGTCCCACATCGAGATAGTAAATAGCAAAATCACTATTTTGTCGTTCAACGCCGTTAACAATCCCAAGTCCCGAAGCAATTCTATTAAAACTGACAATATTATACTCATTCAAAGCATGAATCACAATTGAACAGATAAGCAATGCAGATATAACAATCGGAACATATTTTTTCTTAAAAAATACATATGGAAAAGAAACATAACCATTAGGATTTTTTCTTCCGCTTTTGTAAATTTGTTTTTCTTTTCTTGTCATTTTTATGGTTAACCTGTTTTTTATAATTCAATAAATCATATTTTCTTGGCTTTATAAGACATTTTGATGATGTGCCAATCAAATCATTTCTTCCTGATTTTTTTAACGCTTCATATACCAAATCAAAATTTTTGGGAATAAAATACTGCATTAAAGCTCTTTGTAATGCTTTATCGTGCGGTGTTTTAGCAACATAAACTTTTTCTAATGTATATGGGTCAAGTTCTGTATAATACATTGCTGTTGAAATTGTTCCCGGAGTTGGATAATAATCCTGCACCTGTTCGGGATGAAGCTTTTCATCTCTAATAAACTCTGCTAACTCAACAGCATCTTTTAACGATGCACCTGGATGTGATGACATTAAATAAGGTACAAGATATTGTTCTTTACCAATAGATTTAGTGTAATTAAAATATCTTTTTGAAAATTCTTTATATGCTTTAATATGAGGTTTACCCATTTTATCAAGAACTGCTGCAGAACAATGTTCAGGTGCAACTTTCAATTGTCCACTTACATGATGTTGAACAAGTTCTTTAAAAAATGAATCATTTTTATCACACAACATATAATCGTATCTTATTCCTGAACGAATAAATACTTTTTTTACTTTATTGATATTTCTGATTTCACGGAGAATGTCAAGATATTCCTCATGTGTTGATATTAACGCAGAACAAGGTTCAGGAGCAAGACATTTTTTCCCTTTACAAAGTCCATTTTTTAATTGAACATCACAGGAAGTCCTTCTAAAGTTCGCAGTAGGTCCGCCAATATCATGAATATATCCCTTAAAACCGCTCATTTCTGTTAATAATTTTGCTTCTTTTATAATAGATTCTTTACTTCTGCAAGTAACATATCTGCCTTGATGAAATGCAATTGAACAAAAATTACAAGCACCAAAACAACCTCTATTATGTGTAATGGAAAATTGAACTTCAAGAATACCCGGTACTCCCCCGTCTTTCTCATAAATTGGATGATATATTCGCATATAAGGGAGTGCATAAACGGCATCAAGTTCTTCTGTTGTCAAAGGTTCCATAGGCATATTCTGAACGAGCATCATTTTACCATGACGCTGTTTGATAATTTTACCACGAATATGGTCTTGCTCATCCTGTTGGATACGACAAGAAATTGCATATTCTTTTTTTGAACTGAGAACATTCTCAAAAGACGGACATTCAACACCTTTATATGGTGTTTCAGTAACAGGAACTGCATAACAAGTTCCCTTGATGTCTGTAATATCTTTTATATTTTCACCATTATTTAATCTATCCGCAATTTGTACGGTTTGCTTCTCACCCATTCCAAAAGAAATAAGGTCTGCGCCTGAATCAAAAAGAATTGAAGGTCTAATTTTATCATCCCAATAATCATAATGAGCAAAACGACGCAATGAAGCCTCCAAGCCACCAATTATTATTGGAATATCTCCATATATTTCACGAATTTTCTGACAGTAAACAATAACTGCTCTGTCAGGTCGTAATCCAAACTTACCGCCTGGTGAATATGCATCTGTGCTTCTTTTCTTTTTGGCAACAGTATAGTGAGCAACCATTGAATCAATATTGCCAGATGAAACAAAGAATCCAAGTCTTGGTTTTCCAAATATTTTAAATGATTCTTGCTTTTTCCAATCAGGTTGAGAAATAATTCCCACTTTATAACCTGCATTTTCAAGAACTCTTGTAATAATAGACACGCCGAAGCTGGGATGGTCGACGTATGCATCACCTGATACATAAACAAAATCAACTTCATCCCAGCCTCGGGAAATCATATCATTTTTAGAAATTGGTAAAAACTGATTATTCTTCACTGTTACCCTCTTCATCTTCACCGTATGCTTTATTTGCTCCACCTTGAGCCAAAGCATTCATTTCATACCACTGTTGCTTAGTTATAAGCACTTTACGAGGTTTTGCACCTTCGTAAGGACCAATTATACCGCTTGTTTCAAGGTCATCAATTATTCTTGCGGCACGAGCATAACCTAACTTAAGTTTTCTTTGAAGTAATGTTGTAGATGCTGATTGAGCTTCAATAACAACTTCAATAGCTTTAGGTAGCATTTCATCAGCAGGTCCATTTTCTCCATCATCACCGGATGTAGCAGTATCCTTTTTCTTAACACCTGTCTGTGCAGCCTGTTTATCAATTTCTTTCATTACAACATCATCGTAAACAGTTTGTTCCTGTGCTTTTATAAATGTAACAACATTTTCAACTTCTTTATCTGATAAATAACATCCCTGAACACGTATTGGCTTTGGAATACCCACAGGATAATAAAGCATATCACCGTTACCAAGAAGTTTTTCAGCACCAACAGAGTCAATAATTGTACGAGAATCAACTTGAGAAGATACTGAAAGTGAAATACGACTTGGAATATTTGCTTTAATGATACCTGTAATAACATCAACTGATGGTCTTTGTGTTGCAATAACAAGATGCATACCAGCTGCACGAGCCATCTGTGCAAGACGACAAATTGAATCTTCAACTTCATTTGGTGCGGCCATCATAAGGTCAGACAACTCATCAATGAAAATAACAATCTGTGGCATTTTCTTTTTGCCCTGACTTTCGCAAATGCTATTATATCCTGAAATATCTCGTACACTATTTTCAGAGAAAGTCTTATATCTTGTAAGCATTTCTGTAACAGCCCATGCAAGAGCACCTGAAGCTTTTCTTGGGTCGGAAACAACAGGAACAAGCAAGTGCGGAATACCGTTATAAATCGTAAATTCAACCTGTTTTGGGTCAATCATCAATAATTTGACTTCATCAGGAGTTGCATTATAAAGAATACTTACAATCATTGAATTAAGACAAACAGATTTACCTGAACCCGTAGTACCTGCTATAAGAAGATGAGGCATTTTTACAAGGTCAGAATAAATAAATTCACCTGTTATATCTTTACCTAATGCGACTGTTAATTTAGATTTAGCATTTTTGTACTGTGGTTGGTCAATAACCTC
Source organism: Candidatus Fimenecus sp. (assembly GCA_045534995.1). Classification (GTDB taxonomy): domain Bacteria; phylum Bacillota; class Clostridia; order Oscillospirales; family Acutalibacteraceae; genus Fimenecus. The sequence goes on along the minus strand of JAZSKT010000186.1, from coordinate 914 downwards.
ACGAAGTGTAACTGACTGACGACTTTTATTTGGGATTTCAATACCGACAGCAGCCTTGTTTGGAATAGGCGCTTCAATACGAACACCTGACGCAGCAAGATTCAACGCAATATCATCTGCAAGATTTGTTATTTTGCTGATTTTAACACCAGCTGCAGGTTGAATTTCATATCGTGTTACAGAAGGTCCTCGCGAAACACCAACTAATCTTGTAGAAACACCAAAACTGTTTAAAGTATCAATTAATTTTCTTTCATTGTATTTTTGTTCATTTTCATAATCAGATGTATTAAGATTCTTAGGAAGATTTAGAAGGTCGAGTGGTGGCATACTGTACTGTTTTACAGGTTCACTGTTCCACTCTTCATCTGTATATTCATCATCATTTTCTTCAATGTTTGACTCACTGAAGTCATCTTTAATCTGTTCCTGTTCTTCAGTATTTTTATTTATAATCTCATCAAGGTTTATTACTTTATTATCACTGATAACTTCAGTAGTTTCTATTACATCATTTTCTATAGATTTAATTTGTGAAAAAGGAACAAGATTATCTTCGTTTTCTTCATTTGGTTCATCAATAAAAATAGGCTCGTTATCTAATTTCGGTGAAGGGCCTAAATCAACATCAGGATTAAACTCTTTTTTACGTTTTTCTCTTTCCTGGGCTAATCTTTCAGCTTTTTCATTATACTCATTGATTTTTTCACCTGTAAATTCACCGATTTTCTTAACAGGCTTTGAAATACCGTTGAACAAATTAGACAAGGTCATTCCTGTGATAATCATAACAAAAACAAATAAAAACAATATTTGTATAATCATAGCAGCAAGTTTGCTACCACCTGTTATAAGAAGCACAAGACCGCCAAACAAAGCTCCCCATACGCCAGCACCAAGCATACTACCATCAA